>NZ_PGCK01000011.1 GCF_021023085.1 Methanooceanicella nereidis
ATCGAGTGCATGATGCCCGGATTCGCCACCAAGGGAACCCAGGAACTGGAGATCGACGGCAAAAAGTACGCGTTCAACGTACTCACCGGCGACCGCGCAGAAGGCGGCAAAGGCACACTATACGTGATTGCATAAAACTATCGAAATTAAAAAAATTGAACATCTCTATATGGGATGTTCAACCCTTTTATTTTAAAGAATTTAGAACAATACATCCTATCTGTAGATTTACTAAATTCAGGATAATTAAAAAGTATCTACTTTTTCAGCGGAAGCAGTATAAGTGTTTTCAGATCTTCCAGGCTAACTTCCATAGGACTGTTGTAGTACATCTCGTAGCTGATACCGGTAGGCACTTGCCCTTTTTCGTTCACCAGTCTCATGAGAGCTTCATAGGCTGGCCGCATCTCACTGTACGGGCCTGTGTACATACATGTTGCGACCTTGCCTCCCGGGATCTCTCCAGGCTGGATGTCACCCCTTCCAGGCAGCTTCTTCGATACGGGGAAGCCGATCTCAACGTCCAGGTCAGACATTTCCAGATTAAAATATGCTACATATAATACACTTTCTGGCTGTTCACCGATCTCGCCCAGGTATTGGATTATAGCATGGGCGCTCTGGCCTATGACTTCTGGAAGTTTCTCCAGCGACGCCCGGGTGCGGATAGACATGGTCGGCTGTGCAGGCTGCTCTTTTATCTCACAATTGTATGATGACATGATAATGAACACTCTTTTATATGCATTAACGAATATTGATTTCTTAAAGGCATATATTATATGAGCAGTGAGGATTTTAAATCTTTGTAAAGTGCTTTATGAAAATATTTTTCTAACAGAGAGTAGAAGTCATTCTTTTATATGATCTATTAATTTTCTAATAATAATGTTAAAATATTCAAGCCGCCGGGGTATTTGAACCATCTGTCTGCTGTTATGGATCAGCCGCTTTGCCGGGCTAAGCCACGGCGACATACAGCGGATATTACTTCGCGTTTGTTGCCAGTATTTTTCGTGTGTATCCCAATTTTTGTATATTGGGGAAAATAAGAATATAACGGACCGGCTCTTAAAATATCGCGGCTAAAACCTATAATAAGTGATCGGAGCTTGTAAATAAGTGAGATGTAAATAGGTGTTAATTTTTGAAACTGTAAAAAAGTTATTAAACCGTTAATTTATGACGCCGATGATACCTATTTATCGGAACTTATATGTTATTAGTTAATAGCTTAAAAATATGCCGGTAGCATGCTTATTTTCCTGAAACAACAAGTTTATATGGCTTAAGCGCCCATATGTTAATTGCTAACATACTGTGATAGCAGTCGAATGCGGTAAAGCAGAAGAACATGCTAAAAACAGTGAAATGTAGAGGTGTTCGGTAAAGCATTACACGAAGATCGCAGTAAAGCTATAGAACACAGAACAACCGGTTGGATTCTGGCATCGCTGAAGAACGCTAAATGCAACAACAAAGAAGGTGTTAACCCTATATACACACCATTTAGTTTGTTGGATGCAGAATAGCATCTGCATGTGGTAATGGAAATAGAATACGGGCCTGCGGTGAGCCTTATATCGCCGCACTTTCTATCTAATGGCTTTTTTATTTTGTGTTTTCTATCGCCAAAGCCGGATGCTATGACTATTGTCGACGAGATAGGTTATAGAAAACCGATGGATATAAAAATATAGCTTTATCATAAGTAGCCGATAACATCACGCCTGCGGTCAGGAAGCATATTCAGGTCTAAATGCCTGCAATCGTCATCAGGAACGGAAACGATGCCCGGACTTTGCTTTTTCGGTCTTGAAATTTAACGAATGCAAGCGTTACCAGCCCGATCATCCCCATGTGGGCTTGGTATTATAGAAGGTCAGGTTCCGGGAGACCATGCTAAGGGTACCGGGCCTGCATTCATTTTCTCATGACACTAACAGATCTTTGTGGGAAACAAGAGTTGTCAAATAATTGTAGGATCCCGTTTAAGTCTCTGCCAGAGTATATACCCGCATACGCCAATATTTATAAGAATAAAATGGAGCCTAACGTTTTGACATACATTTCAATTGTGCCTTATAATCGTGAATTATTGATAATTAAAGACATGGACGTATTCACAACCTTTTTTTGCTATGCGAAAAGACAAAAGAAAGGGCCGGTGCAACCCGATAAATTGATACCGGCAACCGTTGAAAAACCCGGCAATGACGCATCACTCTTCGAACATGACGAGGTTGTCGAAGACGATGATATACTGCCGATCACAAACATAGGCTTCCGTTATTAATGACATACAGGTAATATAGAAGCCAGATCATTATCCGGGGTAAAAAATAGGTATACGAAGAATATTCTTTTCTTCGTATCACATCAGAACAGATAACATATACGCTATTTTATAGGTAAATATATTATAGGTGCTAATACCTGGGTTTCCTCGCTACCCTATGCTTCGGGAAGCAATCGTTACAATATACAGGCTTGCTGCCGTTAGGTCTGAAAGGTACCTGACATTCATTACCGCAATCTGAACAAGTCGCTTTATGCATTTCTCTCGGGCCGATGCTACGGCCTAAAAAATTTCCGCTCATTTAACACACTCATGCAGAGGATTTCTCTGCAATATTATAATGTGAATATAATATATATACCCGGTATATGTAAGATCGGCTATAAATAGCTAATAAAAAGTCTAATAGACGGTTATTAAAAGCTCTTATATACAGTCTTCTGATGCCGTGTTTTTATTGAGCCCGGCTTCAGTTACCTGCGCTTTTCGAACAATTGTTCACATTTCGGACACTTGTACTGGGCATACCTTGTCGAGCTACCGCCCTTACGCTGGCCCACATTCACATATGTTATAAAGATGCTTTCTACATCGCAATCTGGACACTTCAATTTATCACCTCGCTTGTTACAAAATACTCTACGATAATAAGTAACCTTGCATTGTGATTATTAAAAATTGCTACAAAAATAATATGATAGTGGTCTATTAAGCTGCATAATAGCTTGAGCTTAATTGATTTCTTGCAAATCGCGGTTATGTCCAATGTATCGAAATGATAATAGAGCTTCCACAAATAAACATTATATCTTATTTAAAATTAAAAAGAGCCGACGGCGTGATTCGAACCCTTTCCTGCTTATCATGAAAAGAGCAGCAGTGAAGCGTTTTCATAAAATTAGCGACGAAGGTCTTTTTATTCTTTCCCAACGTTACAGAGGGAGATATCAACTGTCACTTAATCTTATATATTTGAAGGTGAAGACTTGAATTAGTGGTTGGCCTATGGCTAAGAAACAGTACGATGACTATTCCGTTAAGTATGCGCTAGCCGCCCCCTGCGGTATGTATTGCGGCTTTTGCAGGGATTACCTGGCCCGTGAAAAAGGCCTGAAAAAAGGCTGCGAAGGATGCAGGATAAGAAATAAGAATTGCGCGTTCATTAAAAAGGATTGTCCGCCGCTACGGAATGGCACGATAAAGTTTTGCTACGAATGTGAATCATTCCCGTGCGATAATCTAAAAAGGCTCGATAGCAACTATACTAAAAAATGCGGATATAGCATGATAAAAAGCCTTGAGAGGATAAGGAGCGTCGGAGTGGATACGTGGCTCGGAGAGCAATGGGACGCAAGGACGTGCCCGGCCTGCGGCGGTCGTATATGCATACATGACGCTAAGTGCTTTGATTGCGGGGCACCGCTCAAAAAATGATCGCCGGCTGCATTTCACTGTAGGGGCCTGTATACATACCCGTTGCGACATTGCATCCATGGTCCTCCCCGGCTGAATGTCCCCTCTTCCCGGTAGCTTTTTCTCCACGGGAAAGCCTATATCAACGTCCGGGTCAGACCAATGTCCTTGTTATAATAAGCTACGTAAAATACACTTTCCGGCTGCTCATTGTTCTAACAATAGTACGATGACATGATCATTAACCCTCTTTTATATGAAATATCGATAATTGTCCTGCTTAATGGGTTTATATATTATCGATATACGGTTATGATTTTAATATGTGCTGACTGAAAAGGTTTTGATGTACCTTTACCAGTAATAAAAAATTTTATACGGAATTTTAAGAACAAGCATATATGGTCTTAAGGACATGTTTATTATTGATAGCTTCTTACGTAATTTTGAGATAAATATAGCGGGTATTTAAAAATCAGATAAATCAACAAAAGCGGACTTGAGACTGTAGCTGGTATATTGGTCATGGTTATAGTATCGTCTATAAGATTATATTCAATGTATTCTGGAAACGGAAAATTAACGGGATTACACGCAGGATTCAGTGCAACTGATATCACCCTTACTAACGTCATTTTCCCGGCACCAGTATTCGTGGTTTTAATTTCCGGGGTCACATAGGTGATCTTTGAAATAAAGAAGTAAACGTAACAATAATGGAGTATGATTACATGAACTCATTAACTATCGAGGATTTAAAACAACATGCAATTGAATTTGTTACGGCGCTGGTAAAGAATGACTTTGCATCAGCCGTTTCCAGGTTCGATGACGTTCTAAAGAATGCGCTCCCACAAGATAAACTGAAGGATTACTGGAATACTCTGAACAGCCAGGCAGGCTCCATTCAACAAATAACCGGTATTAGCACTGCTGAGATGCAAGGGTACCGGATCGTCTTTGTTACCTGCAAATTCGGGTGGGCTAATATGGACGTACAGGTCGTATTTAATGATTCGGGGCTGATCAGCGGCATTAATTTCTTGCCGGCAAATGATATTTCTTCAACTACTTCCACTTATAAACCGCCTGAATATGCGGACCAGTCGGCTTTCCGCGAGTATGAAATAAATGTTGATACCGGTGAATGGACACTGCCCGGCACTATAACTATGCCTGTGGGTGACGGACCGTTTCCCGGAGTTGTGCTTGTGCATGGCTCAGGCCCAAATGACAGGGATGAGACTCTCGGCCCCAATAAGCCTTTCAAGGACCTGGCATGGGGACTGGCATCTCAAGGAGTCGCCGTACTAAGATATGAAAAGCGTACAAAGGCTCACCCGGAAAAGTTCAAGGCAGTATACGGGCAAAATTGTACGGTGAAGGAAGAGGTGATAGATGATGCGTTGTCCTCTATCAGAATATTGCGCGAGTACCCGAATGTAGACCCTGACCGTGTTTTCCTTCTGGGTCATAGCATTGGCGGCTCGATAGTCCCGCGCATAGGAAAACACGATACCGGTCTTGCCGGATTGATCATCATGGCCGGGAGTACCATTCCTATGGAGGATTCTGCACTAGCACAGGTCACATACATCTATAGCCTGTCCGGCCAGTTAACGGAACAACAAAAAGCAGACATAGAACTTTTGAAGAAGCAGGTGGAAAAAGCAAAGGACCCCGGTTTGTCCGCAGATACGCCATCGAGCGAACTGCCGCTTGGTATCCCTGCTATGTACTTAATGGATCTACACCGCTATCATCCGGCTGAAGTCGCGAAGGGGCTATCACTTCGAATGCTGATACTTCAGGGCGGACGCGATTACCAGGTTACGCCTGAAGTAGATTTCGAAGGCTGGAAAGCCGCCTTAGCAGGCAAAGAAAATGTTACATTGAAGCTCTATCCTGAGCTGAACCATCTGTTCTTTGCCGGGGAGGGCAGATCGACCCCGCAGGAATACGATATAGAAGGCCATGTCGATGCAGAAGTGGTTCATGACATAGCCAGATGGATAATAAAGGGATAATTTCAAACACCGGGCCATGTCGTAACCTAAAAGGTTATTTCGATGGCTCTTTTTATTACAAATTCAAGTAAATAGATAAGCTGGCTAATTATTTTCTATGTTTTACTGGCTAAGATATGATGACTGTCACTCATTAATGACTACTACGGGCAGCCTTTTATTATTTTACAGCTTTTACTGCCATGATCTACGCTTTAATATGCCTGCAGCTTTGCTTTCACTATAAAAAATCGGCAACTGAGGAAATTTCGGTTCTATCAGGCATCCGAAATATACTTTTCCCGTATATAAACTTCTATCGTATCATGACCCGGCTTATTCGCCACGACTTCCTCCTGAACAATATCGACCTCGTCAAGACTGTATCCCGGTAATTCTCTGACTAATATATCGAAGAAGCATTCTACCAGGGTCCTGTATGCCTCGGTACCACAAACGATGGATGTTAATGTCAGTTCGTCATTGAATGTGTGCGACCCGAGGACAAAATGCGGCGGATATGTCATAGGTCCCGCAGGTATCATATCCTGTATCTTGATGCCTCCGAAATCGGCTATCATGGGTTCTACTACGCCGAAATTCGAGAACGATGGCGTAGCAAAGACGGAGGAAAGAAAAGGCTCAAGGATACGCGGTATAATATGTCCCGGAGCAAAAGCCAGCTCCATTAATAATAGCTGCCCCAGTTCCTCCTGTATCGACTTATTGCTCTCCATAACGGTATGTACTCTGGCCAGCGTCTCTTCGAACGATTCTGTCTTATTTCTGATGATCTCCGGGAAGTAACCGGCGGTAAGGCTGCATATTGCTTCGCTGCGGCCGCCGGGAATATATCTTCTAAGGTTAACCGGTACCATCAGCGGTATCGGTATGTTCTCCGGAGGATCTAAAACCTCAAATAATGCCCGGTAATAAGCCGTAAGCAGTATATCTCCCATCGTTACGCAGTGGTTCTTTGCATAGGCTTTAATGTGAGAAAGCCGGCCCCTTCCTATACGCCTGATAAAAAACGAAGGACGTATATTGCCATTGTCAGTATCGGGAAATTCCCAGGAGGATCTTGATATTGATATACCGGTACATGACGCCAGTATCTTTTTCAGCCCGACGTGCCTTAAAACCTGAAATGAGCTCCTGCTGCCTTTGAGATTGCTGGCAGGCCTGTATTCCGGCTCTTTTTCCAGGTTGCGGTATATACTGGATAAAAGCTGGATATATTCGATAGAAGCGCCGCCATCTGCGACGATATGGCTCATTTTAATATATAGTGTATCGAAGCCCGAGCGGAATAAGCCTACTTTGACCTGTGGTCCTTTGAACGGGTCTAAGGGCGCCAATAAATACTCGTATATACCCTTATTGTGATCTGAGTGATCGACAATATGGAACTCAAAAGCGCTCTCGAGATCCGTACAGCGCTGCCAGTAAAGGCGTAACGGCCTCTCAATGAGCCTGCAGCCGGTAACCGGCTCGGCGTCGAACGCCAGCCTTACCGCTTTTCCAAGCCGTTTCTCGTCCAGTATGCCGTTGAATCTGATGATAAAGCGGACCTGCCCGTCGCTGTATTTATTATCTATATATCCTACCAGATCGGGTGATGAGACAGGCATCTTTTCTGGTATGATATTTTCGCTTTTAATGATCCTCCAACCTCCGTAAAATCAATAGTCTCTATATGGTAGAGACGAAACAAACCCTTGCCCAATTTGCGTATGACCGATTTTTGTATTATCTTATAATAAACATATCTTTGAAATTTTAGATAAGTGATGGGATATGAAATATATCCTTCTGTTAATCATTCTTTAATGTTAGAAAAACGTAAAAGCCGCCGGCGTACATACCCGATTTTAGATTAAACATCCGGGGAAGACCATGGATGTTTGCAACAAAAATATTCCGATGAGTGTTACATTTCCAGATACTATTTAATTTTGAAAATAACGCATTATTTTGTCTTTCACTTATTTTAGGCTGTTATTTATTGCATCTTTGTTGATAACTCTGATAAGTCTTTTAAAAATGGTTTAGAAATGATGAATGGTGTGACCAGTGACAAAAAGGACCATGATCATAATAATATTCTTCATTATCGCCATAGCCTTACTGTCTATCAATATGTCTGTATCGACAGGCGATGCCACTTCGGAAATATGTATAACATGTAAGGGAACAGGGCTGCAAACTCCTGCGCTTAAGATCAACGACCGGATACCTGATCTTGAAGCCGACTCTTACTATAATAATACATTTACCAAGGTCAGATTCGATGACTACCGGGGTAAATGGATGGTTTTTATCTTCTACCCGGCAGACTTCACCTATGTCTGTCCTACGGAGCTAGATGAAATGGCCTCCCTTTATAAGAACTTCACGGATCTTGGCGCGGAAGTATTCAGCGTCAGCCGCGACACTGCGTACGTCCACAAGGCATGGCACGACAGCGACCCCAGGATCCAGAAGATCCAGTACCCTATGATCGCAGACACTACCGGAGATATCTGTCGGGCTTTCGGTACGTATAACGAAAGCAGCGGCCTTTCGCATCGTGCAAGCTTCATATTCGACCCGGACGGCAACCTGAAGTCGATGGAGATATATGACGATAGCTTCGGCAGGAACACAAAAGAATTGCTTCGCAGGCTGGAAGCCGCAAAGTTCGTCCGCGAGAACCCGGGCAACTTTTGTCCGGTAAGCTGGGAGCCTGGCGAGGAAACCATCAAGGTGTAGCCCGATTGTTCAAGAAATATCATTTCATATTTTCTGGCCGAATCTCGTTTAACGAAATTTTAAGTTCCATGAAGCCAACAAGCGATGAATTAATCGACCTGTAATTCGTACGCCAGAATTTAAATATCCAAGTAATTACTATACCTGTTGATAGTCCCGGCATTACACAACCTGCCGATGTTTCGGGTTTTTGCATAGTTAAAAATTAATTGAAATCGCAGCAATTAATATCTTACAAAGGGATTGCACGATATATAGTTAGTTAAGCAAAAATTATGCGAAGCTAACCAAAAGTAAGTTCTGGATATGTACGCTAAAAAAATAAAAAATCAGTTCTGGAACTTTCCAGAATTGAATTTCTGCTTCAAACTTAGTTTTTTTATGTCGATATTTTTTATGTTTAAAGCTCTGTTTTCGATTAGGTGCCAGGACAGCCATGCCAACGGCACTGTTATAAGAAGTGTCGCGATGAGCAGTGTTAATGTATCGAGACTGAAGAAGTTTAATACTGTCTGCTGAACCGGATAATGGAAAATGTATAGTCCATAACTTATGTCGGCTTTAGTACCTATTCCGTTTATGTAAGGTATGCTCGTAAATGCGATACCCAGTACTATGTATGGTATGCAGATGAACGTTGTCAGGAGCAATAGTTCATAGTACCAGAAGGATAGCACCCATGCAATTGAAGCCAAGAGTACCAGGCGCATGTCATACTTTATTTTATCATGGTTGAGGTAATATATCGACCCGACCATGAAATACAAGGGATAACTTACCATCTGTGAATATTGCTTAAGCTGGTTTATTATATCGTGAGACATGACCGGCAAAATAATATGTGCTGTATGAACGTTAATATACAAATAGGCTCCAAGTATCGATAAAGTTAAGAGCGTCACCAAGTATTTTTTATTTAATATGCCAAGAACTCCCAGGACCAATACGATCAGATACATAGTAGACTCTATAGGCAATGACCATAATGCGGCATTTACCATGTTACTCGGGTTATGTATAAAAACGCCCGGAAGGTGGTATGATGGGAAGAACACCGTTATAATGCTTAAGTAACCCCATGTTGTCCGGCTGGTAAAATAGTCCCACAGGTTTTGATGAGTGGTTAAAGGACCAATTATGAAAATCGTCAATAGTGCCACCCCGGCGAGCGCCGGGACAAGCCTCAAGAATCTTGCCCATAGGAACCTTATGATATTGCGCCTTTTATCCCAGCTCATAGTTATCAGGTAACCGCTTATTATGAAAAACATTAACACGCCCATGCCACCTGTAGTTATTACGCCATTCGTCAGTCGAAACAAAGGATCCAACTTGTATGCGCCCATGACTCCATAAGTTGTGAAGAAGATTACCAGCATTGCGCCAGCGAGCCTCAGTAAATCAAAATTGTTACGATTTCTATTGATCATATCAGTCATGCTCAATCACTCAATCTATCATATTTTATGTATTTAAAAATAATTTGAAATAGCTATAGTAATAATTTACTAAAGGAATGTACGATTTATCGGTGATTAGACATAAAAATGCAAAGCTTACTAATTGTTTATATCCCATAATAAAAGAAAAAAGCAGTATTTTAAGGTTAAACCCTAAATATGAATTGCCGATTTATTTTTATCCTGCTTCTTCAGATCCTTTTAGGGGGATAATCTTGACATCACTACAGTAGTCGCTCTTTGGAAAAAGCCTGTACATAAAGCTATTCTTATTATTATCATCATCCTTATGATTTTCGCTATCTCCTGAAACGGATGCTTGTACTGTCTCATAAAATGAAGAAGTGGTTTGGCCACATGAATAGTAAGTGAGCAACGTGCTCGTTGCTCTCTTCGGGATATTTACACCGTTCTGCTCATACTTGACTTTGCCATAGTACATCGGCTTCGTTGAGTCGGGCATACAATTATCCAGTAAGCTGGGAGTCGGGCGAGGAAATTATCAGTCCAGAAGCCGGATGGTCCGAGAAAGATTGATTCACATTTTCCGGATGCTACTCGTTTAATGTAATTTTTTGTGCAGGGTATCTATTATCCACTTTTATATCATTTATATTCATTTAATGTATAGGTTTGGCTAGCTAACTAAATCTAAAGAAAAATATAAAGTCTTCGAAGTTATGGTTTCAGTATTACGTAGCCTGATTCTATTGGAACTAGCGAAGTAGTAACTGCAACGAGTGGAATACTATTGACTTTGTTTAATATGTCCGCCCGGGATGTTATGGCGAAACGTAGTCCGGGCGTTGTTTCATCCGGATTTTCCTGGAATCCCATTAAAAGTGCAGTTCCTATATCGTTACTGTCAGTAGAAGCGATTATAATCCCGCCGACGATCACTACATTGCCTTCAACCCTCATGGCCGTTATTAATCCTCTATCGACGAATTTTCTACCTGAGGCGGTGTTGGTTACGGTATATTTGAATCTTCCTATCGCATTGCCCGATTCATCTATCTGTAATGCCCTTACCTCAAAAGTAGTTTCTTCGTAAGCACCTGTTGCGATCGTTGCGTCAATTTTAAGTCTATTTAAGTCCGCAGGGTTGACCGCTTTTTTTGCCATTGCCGGAGTTGAGGCTACGAGCGCTATTGCCAATACCAGGATTAAACCGATAGTTAATTTCTTTATATGGGTCACCTTTATTGTCCGGTATATTCACTCCTAAAGAGTCATATTACATACAATAGCATAGTTAGGGGTCATATAATTATATAATAATATTACTATTATTATCACATAAAGGATAATTAAGTAAATTTAAAAGCGATACAAGCCAAATTCATTATTATAAAATTACATATGTGATTAAAATGTATTGTTTCCGGCTGACTAACGATACAAACCAGAGGTTAAAGATTTGGCAGGATCTTAACTGTTAAAGGGGTCGCGGGAAGCCAGAGTTGATATTATTTATCAATATATTTTTGTGCGGGGGATTCAAATGGTAAAATTGTTCTATGCGTAATAAGTCCTTATCCTGTCCAGTAGTGTAATAATTTAATTGATGTTTCCATCAAAGTCACATTATACAAAACTAAGATAGTTATCTGCAAGCTTTTTAAAATCGTATTACAGCTTAACCAGATATACCAAATATTTACTAAGAATTATACGACATTATAATATCATATTTATAGCTTTATGACGTATTAATTTAATAAACAAAATAATCATAAATAAATTTAAAATATTTTTTATACGATGGTCTGATGAACGAGAAGCAGAAAAAAGCCGGTAATAAAAATGAAAATACGGTGGATATGAATGGTACGTGTCAGTGCTCAGGATCAGGATGAACCTGATGATCTGAAAAGCCGGGATTATGAAATTATCGATAAATTATTCGAATTAGCTAAAAATGGGAACCGCGCTGGAGCGGGAGTTATGATCAAGGCATGGAATGAAGCGCACAGGGGGGAGAACTTGATCGTATCGATATTGGAGCCGTTCCTTAATCTTGTCGGGGAGAAGTGGCAGCAAGGCGATATGAGCCTTGCACAGGCATATGTCGCTAATAAGATCGTGGAAGATGCGATCTTAGAATATAAAGTATCTGCCGACAAGGAGGTTAGATCGCACATCAAGCTTAAAGGGCCGATAGTGATCGGCAACATCGAGGGCGATTTTCATGGGCTCGGCCGCAAGATGGTCGGATTATTCCTGGAGGGAGATGGCTGGGAGGTGATTGACCTGGGTGTTGATGTGCCGGCGGAGGAATTCGTTGAGACCGCATGCCGGGTCGGGGCCCGGGCGATAGGGGTGTCGGCAATGATGTATGGTACGGCCGAGAATATAATAAAAATACGGCGTATCCTGGATGAGCGGGGACTGTCGGGCAAGATCAAATTGGCGGTCGGAGGTGCGGTGTTCAGGCTGCAGCCGGAACTTGCATGGAGGGTCGGTGCCGACGGGACGTGTGAGAGCGCTATAGAAGCCCCGGCATTATTCGAACGTCTCTGGAAGGAGTCAAAAGAGACGGAGGGGGTATCATAAACTCAAGAGAAAGGGTAATGGCTGTATTGAATGGCGAGAAGACTGATCGGCGTGCATTTGTCCCGATCCTGAACCTGTACGGAGCGCGATTGATCGGCGCAACAATGGAAAGGTATTACCGGGACCCTGCATTGTACGCATCGGGACAGGCAGCGATCTTAGAGTCCTTTAGACCGGATATTCTATTATCTCCATTGTTTTATGCAGGCGAGGGAGAAGCCTTTGGGGCCAATCTCAAATTTTTCCCTGACCAGCCTCCGAATATCCGGAAATATCCCGTATCATCGGCTGATGAATTCCTGGAACTAGAATTTCCAGACATTGATTCCCAACCAACATTACAATATATTCGGGAATCGCTTCGGCTTACTGTGGAAAGGTGCAACAGTGACATCCCTGTTGCCAGTATTCTGCTAAATCCGATCGATCTTCCTTCTATGGTCCTGGGCATGGATGCATGGCTCGACGCGCTCCTGTTCAAAAGTGATCTTCATGCAAGCGTTTTTAACCGTACGATCGACCACTTCGTAGCATATGGAAATGCCCTGCTTGCTGACGGCGCCTCCCTCCTCGTCTCATCGGGCGGTTTCCTGAGCAGCACCGTCGTAACACGCGACCTTGTCGAGAAAGTCGTCATGCCCGTACTAAAGAAAGCGTTCGCGCAAATTGACGGGCCTATCGTCATACACAATGGCGGCTCTTCTATCCTCCCATTCATGGACCTATATAAGGATCTTCCTAATGTGGTCGCGCTTTATGCCAACGCTGGAGACGACCTGGCGAAAGCACGGCGAATGATAGGTGACGATATCGGACTGGTGGGAGGAATGGACGGCCCAAGCCTGGATAGGTTCACGCCGGATGAGATATACAGGCGCTATGCCGCCATCTTAGGTGATCGCAGGGAAGACCCCGGCTTTATGCTCGGTACCACTGGACCGGACATTCCATTTGATACTCCGCCTGAGAATATCCTTGCAATGATACGGGCGATCGATGGAGTGAAATCAGGAAATGTATGAACATAAAGGCAGTGCAGATCCTGCATATTCACTGCTGCTTGTGAATGTACTGGAACAAATGCTACAACAGGGAGGACATCCGGACCAGGTAGCACATGCCCTGAACGTGCAGATCCGGGAGATAACCGGCGCACGTTTGGTTATCCTTCTACAGGCCGAAGAGAGATGCGAGCAGCCCCGGTTCATAATTCATCCGGAAAGCAGGAGAGGGATCGCAGAAAGTATTGAGGCCAGGGAACTATACAAGGTCACGATGCAAACCGATTCTATTATGTTATGGGATAAGAGTTCTCAGGATCCTGTAGGCAACAGGCTGCTTTCTGCCTGGCAAATGAACAATTGCCTGAGCGTGCCTCTTTTTGTAGGCGCTGTGCGTGTCGGAACTCTTGTCATTATGGACTTCAGCTTCACGGGGAACATCGACTCATTGATCAGCACCATGGATCGAATGTCCGGAGTCATAGGGCTCATCATACGGAACGCAGACTTATACCGGGAGGTTGAACGGCTTGTGGAGGCGAGGACACAAGAAATAAACGAGCGTAAGAAAATCGAGGAAGAGTTGAAAGATGCAAAGCAACAGGCCGAACTCTACCTGGACCTGATGAGCCATGATATTCGCAACATGAACCAGGTTGGCATAGGGTTCCTGGAGCTGGCGTTAGATTCGCCGGATATAATCCAGGCGGATAAGGAGTTGCTGTCGAAGTCGATGGGTTCGCTGGAGGCCAGTACTCATCTCATCGATAACGTTAAGAAGCTGCAGAAGGTCCGGTCGGGTGAGCTGAGGAACTATAAGATCAACGCCTGCCTGGTTATTAAGCGTATTCTCGCACGCTATTCGATGATACCGGATATAAATGTCCGCTTTGAATGCAGGATACCCCCCTCGTGTCACGTGATGGCTAACGATCTCATTGGTGAAGTTTTCGAGAACATCTTGTGGAACGCGATCAAGTACTGCGGGCCTCAGCCGGTCATTCGCATCGAGTTCGAGGAAGTCTCGGTCCGCAGCAAGAGCTATGACATGATAAGCATAGAGGATAACGGCCCCGGTATACCTGATAACGTAAAAGACAGGATATTTCGCAGGCTTCAGCGAGGAGATACGCGAGTCAGAGGCGGTGGCATGGGGCTGTACCTGGTCAAATCGCTCGTGGAGAGCTACGATGGCAGAGTGTGGGTCGAGGACCGGGTACCGGGCGACTACACGAAGGGTTCCAGATTTATAATTATGCTGCCTTTAGCAGAACAGTAATAGTTGTCTTCCGGATCGCTACCTAAAGCCTGTGTCCATATTTATCGACTTTATCAGTAAGAAGCATTATTGGATGTTTATGATCGATCAGTTGTAGTTCTTTAGAATAGTTATCAAAATATCTATTTAAATGAAATAAATACTCATTTTATCTGTTTTTTCAGCCTGCTGCTAAATGAGAGAACGCCAGGAATAATAATATATTTTTTTGCCGGTAGAGAAACTTTCAAGTATATGTCGATTCTGAAATATTATTGCTATAATAAGAAAGACTCCTGACCTTGTTTATGTTGTTTTAAGAGGCTGAAATGATTCTATCAGGCCTCAGCCGCTTATATAATAATGCTCACCGTTATTTTCTGCATTAAAATGTCACCTCCTGAAAGTATCGACATAATGACTGAGCTTTTTATTGAAGAAAAATCCTTTTACGGTAAAAAGCTCGTGATATACTAAAAATCGCTGAGTCAGCATGTGATTCCAAATGCCAATAAATTTGGATTAATCTGTCAGTATATGAAAATAAAGCCTATCGACTAATACTTGATAAATTTTGTTTTAAAAACAAAAAAGCCGCCGGCGTGATTTGAACACGCGATCTGCTGATTACGAATCAGCCGCTTTGCCGGGCTAAGCCACGGCGGCATTTATGAACTGCTCATCAACTATGAGCGAATCTTTTAATATCCTTATCTTGTATTTAATTCTTTTCCCACGATGCGTATATCAAGCACTATGTTATATTCATGAGGCGAATATGACCTGACTATGCGTTTATCTGCGATCTGTATCAGACATCCGTTCTCAGAGGCCTTTTCCCTTATCATTTTTATAATATTATCGAATATATCTTTTTCGTTCCTTATATCATAATAATGTATGATGCCGCCTGTCCTGACTAACCGGAAGGCGACATCCAGGAATTCATGCGCCGAGTGCGGCAGGTTCATTATTGCCCTGTCGGCTTCTTGCGGTATCTGTACTTCTCTTATATCTGCATTTATCGCCTGTATGTTGGTCACTTTGTTGAGCTCTATGTTCTTTTTTAAGTATTCTACCGCAGCAGGGTTTTTATCCACTGCAATGACGTACATGGCCTTTTTTGCTATCGGTATGGCGAAAGGCCCTATGCCCGCGAACATGTCTATGACGAGCTCTATGTCGTTAACCTGGTCGACCACTCTTTTTCTTTCTGTGGATAATCTCGGGCTAAAATATACTTTGTTAATGTCCATCTCATACCTGAAACCGTGCTCTTTATAGGCGGTGGTGGTCCTGTTCTCGCCGCATAAGACTTTGAAATCCCGTGTCCTGAACTCTCCCGTGACCGGCGTTAAAGGCATCAGGACGGTCTTTACGCTTTTATGGACTTTCATAATAGCCTCGCCTACGCTTTTATCATAGTCTTCGTTGACGACGGCAATATCGCCGATGACCTCAAAAGAAGGCGTGAACCCTATAATGTCCTCTATCGTTTTTGCCCTTTCATTTTCTTCGAGTTCACATTCTATGATATTCAGTCCGGGTATGATCTTATTTAAAATATCATCTGTCAGATCCTTTAATACCGGGATATAGACAAACTCATCATCAGACCTTATTTTAAATCTCTGGTCGATGATCTCAGCTTCGACAAGGGATTGCCTTGTGGTTTCACCTTGAGATTTAGGGATTTTGACGCATTTAGACGACATCGGATATTCCATGTTAAAAAGAGATTTATGATTTATTAAATTATCTAAAAAGGCCTGCTTTTACTTATCTGATTTCCATAGACCAGCCTGTATATCTCCTTAAGGTCCGCATATGCATCGTTCATTTTATTCTGCGCCTGTTTTAATTTCTGCAGGCCAAGCCTGAAACGCAGCTCGGCATTTACTGGATTATTTATCTTATTGAACTCCTCTCTGGCCTCCAGGGTAAATCTTTCCGCCATCATGATGTTCTTGTTATAATCCTCAAATTTCTTTTCGATCGCCGAAGTATCTTTACCCTGCGCCTTAAGGTAATTTATCCCGCTGGAGATCCTCCCGGACACATTTTTAGCATCATTGATCTGCCCGTCCATCGTATCGCATGATATGATGCCCGATTCTTTTTTAATATCCACTTTTATCTGGTTCCATCTATTGTCCGCTTCTCTCGCTATGCTTTTTATCTCATTTACATTAGTCGAGGAATCTATGGCTTTTTTCTTTGACTCGAACCAGGTTATGTTAGAATCTATTTGAGTCAGGATGTTCTCTTTTTTATCAGACGGTAAAACAGAGTCTTCCGTTCTGTCCCTGTAGACGCCTATGGCTTCTATTATCCTCTCCAGGCTTCCAGAAGCGTATTGTTTCGCAAACCGTAGCTGGGCGCTATAGATCGTTTTGCCGTTAGTGGCATTCGTCTCGGCCGGATCGGATCCTTTTTTAACTTCGTTCAAAGCGTTAATGGAGTTTTTTAGCTTATCACTGAAAGTGTCCTTCTTTTCGCTGGCTGATGTGGCAGGTAATGAAGGACCCTGTGATAGTGCCGGCTCGGCCATGCATAAGAGCAACATTGCCAGCACTGTTATCGCTATGACATTTTTTAACTCCATGAATACCACTTTAATCTTATCTTATTGTTTATTTAGTAATTCTCTATACTATATAAGCATACTTTTTTTAATCTATTCCATATTAATTATTAAAGGCAATATTAAGGGCTATTTTGCTTTACAAAACTTTAATACATCTTGTTTCGCTTTAAAAAAGTATATATCTTTTTAGGCTTATTTACCAAGTATATGAGTTGCAAAAAGTTGAGGCTTACAGTAACATCGTTAGCAGTAGCCTTGCTTTTTGTAATATCCCTGTTCTGCGTTCCGTCTGCTCATGCGATGACCACGGTGCACGGCAATATCTACGAATGGTCGTCTTTTGATACTCTCACCAATGTTATAGTGGAAGTCAATTCAATGCCGCCTCAGACGATGGTCTCAAAGACCGGCAGCTATTCGTTTAACCTGCCAAGCGGCGATTATACCATTATCGCAAAGTGGGGCAGCCCGGGGTCTAATGCCCTTTACGCTCAGGAAAATATAACTATCACGGGCGACGGGGACTATATAATAGACCTGATACTATTCCCTGCCGGTAGCATAGATGATCTTGATATCCTGGATGATAATATAACTGCGATAGTGCCGGATGAGCCGGTGCAGAATGACCAGAACCTTGTATTAGTGGCCGCTATGGTATTTATCATATTCATTGTTTTAGGTTTCATCGGCTACGTATTATTCTTCAGAAAAAAACCCGCGCCTAAAAAGGAACAGATCAAAGAGATCAAACATGTAACGGACATTTTCGAAGAGCAGGTGAAGCGGGAAGATGAGGATGTTCAAATAGTATCCGAACCCCCAAAGATCCAGTTTTCGGTGGCGACACAGGCACAAAAAGAGCTTACGCTGCCGGAAGACCTCAGGGAGATAATCCAGATCCTTGAAAAGAACGGCGGAAGGATGACGCAGCTTGACCTAAGGAAAGCCCTGCCATATTCAGAGGCCAAGGTCAGCCTGATGATAACGGATCTTGAGAACCGGGGCCTGATCAAAAAGATCAAAAAAGGTCGCGGGAACGTTATACTGTTGACCGGTATGGACAAAAACAATTAATGAAAACGATAATGTAGAATGATTTTTTATGTCTATCTACGATCCAGAAGGAACAATTATATTAATTTTATATCTGCGATAAATGTTTTAGTGTATAGAAACTTTTATCGCAAGATCTTATTCTTTCCTCCTGTTTACGATAAACTTGATAGCGTCTTTTATTCTTAATCCCGTTATTTCTTTAAGGTAAATCTCAATTCCCCTGTGATCAAACTTAACGCTAGGGCAACAATGGGACACCAATTTTTTCACCACGAAGCGCTAAAAGGGCTCGAAGGTCCATAATTTTTTTAAGGATATGATAACCTTCTTAAAATGTCATTTATGTTCCTTGTTCGCTTTTGTGTGCTCCCATGAAAAACTTTTAGATGGTTTCTTTTAAAATGGACATATTACATCTGTTCTGTGATTGAGTTCTGGCGTTGTTCCTGTCGGATGGCAGGTAGGCACGTAACCTCACAGAAACACGGAAACACAAATTTTTTTATATGATTTTTTAAGGTCTCTAAATCACAAAAAATGCTCACCAAATCACAAAGGCTCTAGTATCACCGTCAACGCGCTAAAGTCTCAAATGCACGGCTTAATGCTCAAAGGGCTCTAAGTCACTAACGCTAAAACAAGACCCGAACATTCTCCAAGGGCACGAAAGTTTAATTCACTGTTGACGTTTACATGATTGATATACTCTTGTTGTTGGATCCGGGGAACACAAACCGGGATATTAAACTTTCGTGTTTTGGAGAATGTTCGGGTCTTGTTTTAGCGTTAGTGACTTAGAGCAGGTTGGTGCGTTGAGCCGAGCGTTAGAGGTGTTAGAGCGTTGACGGTGATACTGGAGCCCTTTGTGGTTTGGTGAGTAAATTCTTAGTGCTTTTTGATTTCTTAAAAAATCATATAAAAAAATTTTGTGTTTCCGTGTTTCTGTGAAATTACGTGCCTACCTGCCATCCGACAGGCACAACCATAAAAAACATCATCTCAAAGAACGGGTAGGTACGACACGTTCTTTCATTCTTAAAACCTGAGCAAGAACCCGCTCATCAAATATTTTGTGTTGAGAGTTAGTTTTCTTTGAGCCCTTTGTTTTTAACCAACTTGGTCATCTTGCGTCTTGTATAAAATAGTCTTTTCTATCGTTAAGATTTTATGTCATGATTTACGGATTATGTGTCAGGATTGTTCATCATGCTCACATTTATCGGTCTGGGCCTCTACGACGAGGAAGACGTATCACTTAAAGGATTAAAAGCCATTCAAGAAGCAGACGTCATATATGCCGAGTTCTATACGTCAAGGCTCATGGGCTCCAGCATAGAAAAAATGGAAGGCCTTTACGGAAAGCCTGTAAAAGTACTGGCACGAGAGGACGTAGAACAGCATCCGAAAGAAAACGTCCTTAAAGATGCCCTGGATAAAAAAGTAGTATTTTTAACAGGCGGCGATGCTATGGTCGCCACGACACACATTGACCTGCGGCTAAGGGCAAAAGAAATGGGGATAAGTACCTCAATTATACACGGGTCATCTATAGCGTCAGCCGTATGCGGATTGACTGGATTACAGAATTACAGGTTTGGAAAATCAGCTACAATAGCGTTCCCGTATAAGAACATAGTGTCGGAAGCTCCTTATGACACTATAAAAATGAATAAGCAGAACGGGCTTCATACCATCATATTCCTCGACATAGATCGTGAAAAAGGTTACATGACCGTAAATCAGGGTGTAGAACTGCTTCTTAAGGTGGAGGAAAAAAGGATGGAGAATGTGCTCACTGACTCGTTGTGTGTAGGGATCGCACGGGCCGGTTCGAGCGACCCGTGCGTGAAAGCCGACAGGATAGACAGGCTCAAGTCATACGACTTTGGAGGGCCGCTTCACATCATGGTGATCCCTGCCGAACTTCATTTTCTTGAGGAAGAAGCTCTAAATGAATTCGCATAAGATAAGACGAATATAAGTCGACTTATCTTAGAAATTCATCTTTTTGGACATCGAATCATAGAAATTATTCCATGCGTTAGGGAGCGCATTTTGGGTTAGTGTTTTAGCGCTTACGAAACCCTGGGATGCGCTGGAACTCGGCTGTTGTTGTTGCTGTTGTTGTTGCTGCTGCTGTTGCTGTTGTTGCTGCTGCTGCTGTTGCTGTTGTTGCTGCTGTTGCTGTAATTGCTGCTCTTGCTGTTGCTTTTCTAGTTCTTCAGCCTGTTTTAGCTCTTCTTCCGTAGGGATGATCTCAAGGGCTCTCTTCAGGAACGATTCTCCGCTGTATACCTTGACATCCAGGTACATGTTCTTTAATTTGACGACCTCTGTGGCTGTTCCCGTATGTCCTTCGTATACTGCGACGACTTTTATGATATCCCCGGTTCTAACATTAGGGACCTGGAACATGTATAGGTCTCCTGCCACGGTCTTACCGCGAAAAACATCATTGACATATATGCTGACTTCTGCGCCCATTACGGGGATCTTATCACAGTAAACGTTTCCGGATATGGATAGCGTGAAAGGGTCGCCTGAAGATTGTGGAGTGTTTTGTATATTGTTTTGCTGAGCATTCTGCTGTAACATTCCCGGCGGGAAAAGGCCCAGATCGATGCCGGTCGATATCGGACTTTTCTGGTATGTTGTCAGCGGGGCAGAATTTGCCGTAAGCGAAAAGACAGAGACTATTATTAAAGATGTAGCTATTATTGCCAGTAGCTTTTTCATTCTTTATACCCACCCAAATATATTTACCACTTGACTCTCGGAGTAATAAAATACTATATAAATCAATTTATTATTATTTAATATTTATAATTAACTAATAAATGCTTATTATAATTTCATTTAAAAAAACATTAATTAGTTTGGCTCAAGTATCGTTTAGATGTTCATTGTTCGTCCAGTATAAAAAGTTAAATAAAATGGGCTCGAATTCAGTATGGTATTGAAGGGTAGGGGAAGGCATAGTAAATGAAAGGCTCGGTAGGAATAATTTTCGGAGAGACCGGGTCCCACGAATTTAAGTTCTTAGTTAGTAACCCGGCCGAGGTTAAGCGAACAGACTATGTAAAGGTCTGGCACGCCACCGACGGATGGGTATTGGGACAGGTCTTAACTATGACACATACGTCAGACCTTTATGGTCTGGAGACTGTGGCAAATCCAGGTAACACACGCGTCAGCCGCGGGAATGATAAGATAGTGGCTAAGGCCACAGTTATCGGTGTAAGGGACGATCAAGGGCTTTTACGCACTCCTAAGACACCTTTTTGCCCCGGGGATAAGGTGTTCATCGCAGATGAGGAGCTGATCATAAATATTCTGGGATTATCCAGCGGAGGTGCCTATCTTGGCTTGCTGGATGGCACCGAGATACCGGTCATGGTCGACCGTAATAAAATGGTACAAAAACACTGCAGCATACTTGCGATGACAGGAAGCGGTAAGTCTTACACAGCTGCCGTAATAATGGAAGAGATGCTTGAAAAAGGCGTGCCGCTATTGATAATCGACCCGCACGGGGAATACTCCACGCTTAGATATGCGAATGACGATGCGGATATCGATACGCTGGGCGACAGGTTTGACGTCGACTCATATGGATATGATAATATAACTGTATATACTCCGGGAAATTTAGATCTATGCGAATATGCTGATAAGGTATTGAGGCTTAACGGCAAGAACCTTAAGCCAAAAGATATCATCGACTACATTCCGGGAGACCTGAATAATACTGAAATAGGGCTCATCTACGAAGCGGTGAACGAGATCGTTAACGACCGTAAAGATTACACTATAGCCGATGTGATGAGGGAGATCAGATCTTTAAAGAGCAATACGAAATGGGGCGTCGTGAATAAAATCGAGCCGCTTGCAACTTCCGAGTTTTTATCAGACCGGCCGACACCCCTTACAGAGCTATTCGTAAAAGGAAGGGCGAGCATAATCGACATGAAGGGGATACATCCTGATGTCCAGCAGATAATTGTGGCAAAATTATTATCCGGCCTGTTTGAAGCGAGAAAACAGGGCCTTGTGCCTCCTGGTATAATCGTTGTAGAGGAGGCGCATAATTTCTGCCCTGAAAAAGGCTTCCTTAAGACGACGAGCAGCGAAGTGCTAAGGACGATAGCCTCGGAAGGCAGAAAGTTCGGTATCGGCCTCATGATCATTTCACAGAGGCCTGCAAAGGTGGATAAGAATGTCCTCTCCCAGTGCAGCACTCAGATAATAATGCGCGTGACCAACCCCAATGACCTGAAGGCAATAACAAAAAGCCTGGAGGGCATGACATCGGAACTCGAAGAAGAGATCAAGAGACTTCCGCCGGGTGTGGCTCTAATAGTCAGCCCGGACATATCGCGCCCTGTGCTGGTAGAGATAAGGGTCAGGAGAAGTAAGCATGGCGGCGGCTCCGAGGATGTATCGCCTGACGATGAGCCTGACTTCGAGGTCGAGGATGAACTGGAGCCTGAAGTGAAGGCGCCCATTAATATGAGGCGGGAAGAAACGCCGGAAACAAGGAAAGGTTTTACTGAAAGCCTGTTCCAAAAAGTGTTCGGGAGAAGATAAAATGGCTGCAGACCTAAAAGAAAAGACAGATCGCTATAAGGGGCTATTACGCGCCGCACTGGACGACGTCAGGATATCAGCGTCCGACGGATCGTTCATGGAGAAAGTCGCTAATGACTATCTTAACCTGGCAAATTGCTATTATGACGACGGTGTCCATTTTATTGAAGACGGCGATCTCGTTAATGCGCTGGTATGCTTTAGCTATGGGCATGCCTGGCTCGACGCGGGCGTCCGCCTCGGCGTATTCAGCGTAACGAAAAAAGACCTTTTCGCCGCCTAAAACGGGTCTTCGCAAAGATTAAATATGACAATGAATATGTAAGAGTCTCGAAAGTTGCATAGTGGATCAATAAAATTAACGCTAAGAAAAATTTTATACCAATAATGTCGTTTTAGGATATGTAACGACATATTAACAGCGCTTATCTGTTTTCTAGTAGGCGAGACTGGTATTATGCACAGGAATTAGATTCTAAAACAGCGAGGAGATATAAATGGTTGATTATAAGGTTGTCGTAGAGGCTGCCTGGATCGTCAGGGACGTGGAATCTGTGGACGACGCGATGAGCGTGGCGATATCCGAGGCAGGTAAAAGGCTTAACCCGAAAATGGATTACGTTGAGGTAGAGGTAGGCGCTACTTTTTGCCCTTTTTGTGGCGAACCGTTCGATAGCGTGTTCGTAGTCGCGAATACAGGCATAGTCGGCTTATTGCTGGAGATGAAAGTATTTAACGCTGAAAATAAAGAACATGCTGAGAGAATTGCCAAGAAAGAGATCGGCAAGGCTCTGAAAGATGTTCCGTTAAAGGTCATTGATATTACTGAGATAGTATAACCGAGGAGCGATCCGGCCACGGCTACCGAGAACATACCACGGATACCTATCGGCGACAGGATGTCCATATACCTGGATAAAATGCCTAGGTTGAGGAGAAGAAAGGGTAAAGGCAGGAACATGGAGGAACAGCTAGCGAGCTATGCCGACTACCTGTTCGAGGCTCCTGACTTTAAGGTATCCATCGCCGCGATAGTACTTTTATCGGTGATCGTGGGAGCTACCGCATTTACGAACGGCCTCAAAGAGGATATTATCGCGGGCATGATCCTGCTGGGCGTTCCTGCCATGCTGGCCGCACTGTTGACCAGCCCTCTTTCTAATATCTTTGGGAATAATGTTACATTTAACAGGTCAGCTCTGATGGCGCTGTTCTCGCTCGTCATAATCTCACTGGTAAGCGAGATAGCCGGCATCATATCTTACTTCACAAACACTCATTACCTGTTCACAGGCTTTATACTGGCGTTATCCCTGGTATTCGCATTAAGGATGATGATACTCCTGGGCATTTCAGTTAATAGCCTGCCAAAAGTTATAATACCGGCATCGCTTCAGACGTTGTTCGGCGGATTATGCCTGTTTTATTACATTAAGACCCCGGAGATATACCTGGACCTTATAGTATCCAGCATCATATTCGTTACCGCTGCCTTTGTGTTTGTAAGGTATGTGGACTATCCGATGGTAAAATCGTTCGGGGTAAGCAGCTTCGATTTCATACAGGATTTCATAGCTCATCTTACGGACGGCTCTCCGGACATGGAAGAGTTCTTTGAGAAGATCGGGGAGTCTATCGATGCGCCTGTTAGCGTTGTCAGCTTTAAAAAGCCGGACGGAAGTATAAAAGCGCTGATTGTGACACCTTATGTTCACCCCGGGCCGATGGGAGAGATAGGCGGAGGAAATCTGCCTGCGATAGTGTCCCGCGTGTTAAGCTCGTGCCAGGAAGGACTTGTATTCGTGCCTCATGGTACTGCGTACCATGATTTTAATCTTGTGACCGCGGAAGAATCTGAAAAGATTATCAGCGCTGCAAAGATAGCGCTTCAAAGGATGGAATATAGCGACAGTGCCACTAAGTCGTTAAGGGTCGAGTGTGGAAATACTAAGATACTCGGGCAAAGGCTAAATGATTCCGTATTCCTCGTTTCGACACAGGCGCCGACTTCTACGGAAGACATCGAGTTCTCCGTGGGCTTTACGGCAATGGCAGAGAGCAGGGTCGCCGGGGCTAAATATGCCACGATCATTGACGCTCATAACTGTACCGAGCCGTTCGCGACAGCAATAGAGCCGGGCACTCGCGATTCATACAATATCATAAGGGCTACTGCTAACGCTTCCAAACAGCTATTATCGATGGAGTCCGGGCCGATTAAGCTCGGAGTAGCCAGCTCGCCACCTATATGCACAAGGCTGGAAGGAATGGGCGATCTCGGCATACGCGTCGCCATAATAGAAGTTCTCGGCCAGAGGACGGCATATATTGTCATCGATGGCAATAACATGATAACCGGGCTGAGGGAAAGGATCATAGAAAAGCTTCCCGTCGACGATGCTGAAGTTATGACCACAGATACACATGTTGTCAATACTCTTTCAGGCGCGAATTACGTCGGCCAAAAATTGGATTGCGACCATCTTATATCCACTATAGAGAACCTTGTGGACAAAGCCATAAACGACCTTGAGCCCGTGAGCGTAGGTATGGACATCGAGATAGCCGAGGACGTCAGGGTATTCGGTTCTCACAAGATCGCAAAGCTGGCCAGCACGGCAAATGCAATGGTCGCTATGTCCGGAGCGTTCGCCGCTGCAGTGATAATCGCAGCGTTATCTCTGACATTGCTGGTATTCATCCTCTTTTAATTATCACAGGCATCCTGTAGGGTGATAGAATGGATGAGATGGTGGAAATACTGAACAAGATAGACGACGTGCTTAACTGTCAAAGATGCGAACTTGCGAGATCACGCACTAACGTCGTCGTCGGAGACGGCCCTATAGATGCCGAGATAATGATCATCGGCGAAGCCCCCGGCAGGAACGAGGATAAGCATGGAAAGCCCTTTGTAGGCTCGGCAGGTAAGATATTGAACGAAGTCCTTGAAAAGAACGGGATAAAGCGGGAAAAAGTGTATATCACGAATATCGTTAAATGCAGGCCGCCGAAAAACCGCGCCCCGAAGGCCGGCGAGGTTGAAGCATGTCATCCTTATCTTAAAAAACAAATTGAGATCATATCGCCGAAGCTTATCGTATTGCTGGGAAAAACCGCCGGGGAGACTTTTCTTGACAGGTCCGTCTCATTGGGCGATGAGCACGGTAAAATATTCGAGCATAACGGCATCCCGGTACTGTTAGCCTATCATCCGGCCGCTATAATCTATAACAGGAAACTCAAAGACTCATTGATAGAAGATATGAAAAAGGTCAGCGAACTGATCTGTTCTTCTCTATGACCTCGACCGTCAATTCGGTATTCTTTTCCGACTGTTTACCCAGCTGTACCGTGGTGATGGGGTATGGTATCTCTATGCCTTCAGTTTCGAATCTTTTTAGGGTTTCCCTATAGATCTTATCGGGCACCTCGTAAAGAAGCCGGTAATCATTGACCCATACATGTAATATTATGTTGACGCGGAAATCGCCCAGTCCGGATACATATGCTTTTGGCGGCTTTTCCTTCAGGACACCCGGGGTCTTGCTTGCGACATCGATAAGTATCCTCGTCGCCTTTTCTACGTCTGCGTCGTAGGATATCCCTACGTTAAGCTTGAAACGGATGACAGTGTCGGGCTGTGAATAATTGATTATCCTTGATTTGGATATCATTGAATTCGGGACTATGATTATTTTGTCTTCTAGTGTTTTGACCCTCGTGCTCCTTAACCCTATTTCTATCACGTCGCCTTCTTCCGTGTCGGTTATTTGTATCCTGTCCCCTACCTTATAGGGCCTGTCCGTAAGTATGGCCAGAGCCCCGAAAAGGTTTGAAAGGAGTTCCTGTGCCGCTATCGCGACGGCGACACCTGCTACACCCAGGCTGGCTATAAGGGGCGTGATCTCGACGCCGAATTGTCCGAGCGCCATAAGTCCGGCAATTATGAATATGACCGCACCGGTCACCTTATTCAAGAATGGCATTAATGCGTCGTCCAGGTCCGAATCGGTATGCGGCGCAACGTCAGTCTTATACCAGTTTATTATAGCGTTTACCAGATTGGCGACAAGATATGCCCCTATGAACAATAACGCTAAAAACAGTAGCGAATCAAGGGTATTATACAAGGATGGCGTTATTCCGTTCAATGTCTGAATCGCCACATAAGCGCCAAGCACAAAAATGAATAATTGAAGCGGGCCGTTAACGGCTTTGATGATCTCGTCGTCGAGTGTTGTATTTGTATGTGATACGACCTTGGGGCCGATGACCGAAACGAACAGTTTGGCTAGTTTGGCAAGACCGTACGATAATATAATGATGGTGATAGCAAGAATAATGTCGATTATTGCATGATCCATGCCGGTCATTCCGACCAGGCTGGTCTCTATATTATTGATGAGTTCAGTTTTATTGAACCCTAAAAGAGAATCTATGCCGTTAGCGCTCATTCTGATTTTTAATGGATATTTATGTATTTAAACTTGATGTAGTCAATAAACCGTTATAAAATCAGTCTGAATAATATGTTCCTGACTGTATATCATAGATCTATAGTCTTTTATGATTTTTGATAAATTATTCCGGTTCATATTAAAAGAATACCATACGGGAAAATATATGTATTCATAATAACAATAGTTAGTACTCACTAACATTATATATGCCAAAATACCAAAATATGATGTTTTTAGAGAATCCGCATGCAAACAAAGATACGGTCCATTACCGGACTATGTTCTATCCTGATAAAAAATATAAATGGAACTTAAAGAAAATTCTGACTTAGTGAACATATTTAGGAATATTGTTGTCGGAGTGTTTAGAATGAGTAAAGAAATGACCCGAGAGGGTATATTAGTGGCTGCCCTGGAACTTTTCTCAAACAAGGGCTATTCGAGCGTCACTACCAAAGACATCGCAGAGAGGGCTTGTATTAGTGAGATGACCCTTTTCAGGCATTTTAAGACCAAACGGGATATTTTTAAAACTCTTCTGGAAGGAATGCTGTTTCCTCCAGCAATAAAAAGATTTGAAATGGATCAATTCACATGGGATCTTAAGAAAGACCTTACGATGATGAGTAATATTCTAAAGGATGTCATATCGAAGAACCGCAAGATAATCAAGATGAATATGAAGGATATCGACGGCCTTTCTGAGAATGATGACAGCTTTATGAGTTTTCCTGAAAACCTGAGGAATATTCTGATTAAATACTTTGATGAATATAACCGGAAGAATAACGGGACAAATGATCCGAAACTACTGGCTGCTACTTTCTTATCGTTCCTTTTCGGCCTCAATATGAACTATTTCATAGTGAACGCCTTTACGACCGATATCGGCTATGAAGAAGTATCGAGCTTGTTTATTGAGATGTTCATTTCAAAGGTATGAGGGCTTAGTTATGATGTTGATCAAAATTTTTCATATTAGTAAAATTTTAGATGCCTATAATATCCATATTCAGCGGTAAGGTAGACTAAAAGACTTACGAGAAAGTAGGTGATTAAAATGAAGATGAGCAGTATTTTCGGATTAATAAAGAGAATATCCGGGAACAATGATGTAAATGGAATTGACTCGTTGTTAGAGAAATATGATGCTACATTGTATGAGAACAGTGCAAATCCTATAGTATCAGGTATTCACTCAAAGAAGCGGCATACATTCATGAATGAAAAAATGATGATGCTGAATATACCCTTATCAAAATTAATGAGATTATTGCAGGCATTGATAAAAGTGCAGCTTTCTTTTAGAAAAGCCATCGATTATGCCAGGAGTCAAACGAATTCAAATAAAACAGAGGTAGATGGATCGTTCCAAAAAACGCTGGAGAATAAGGCAAAGAATTGGGGCGCTCTCGACATTGCATATATCCGCATTCCTGATGAATTTATATTCAAAGGAAAATCCATTCCCTATAAAAATGCGATAGTCATAACAGGAGAAATGGATAAAGAAAACATATTGACCGCGCCGAGCGTAGATTGCATGATAGAAGTACAGAAGACATATGGCAATACCGGAGTCATAGTCAATAAGATCACTAAGTTTTTAAGAAGTAACGGCTATAATGCGGTCCCCTGCCATTCACTTGGCGGCGTCGTTGATTATCCTGCACTGGCTCAAAGAGCGGGCATGGGTGCTCTTGGAAGGCATGGGTTATTAATATCAAAGGCAAACGGCGCATCACAGCGAATAGCTGTTGTGTTCACAGATATTGAAAACTTCCAGAACACGCCTGGAGAGGATTACTCGTGGGTAGAGGAATATTGCACAACATGCGGAAGATGCATAAAAAACTGTAAGGTCGGAGCTATCTACGAGAAAAAGGTCATTGATGAGTCCGGGCAATATACGACGACGGACGGCGATAAATGTCTGGAATATTTCAGCACTCATTATGGCTGCAGCATATGTATCAAAGTCTGCCCGTTCACAAAAGCAGGATACGATAAATTGAAAAAGGCATATCAGAGGGCAAAATACAATACTTAGTCGATTGTTCAGTTCAATGTTGCCTTATCGGAGTACTCGAAAATTTGATTTCACTACTCTTTCTTTTAGCCTGGTATTACTTTAAAATAAATAACATAGTCCCGTCCGGATTCGAACCGGAGTCGCCGGATGTCTTCTTCCAGGGTATTACCCTGAAATCCAAAGTCCAGCAGGATTGACCACTACCCCACGGGACTGTCTTGTTCCTGCTATTATAGATCCTGTTCAACAGGTGACTGGAATCGTTTTATACTAATCCTGCTTATTTATAGTTTTTCCACAAATGGTTATAATAGTATCCAAAGTATCGATTGAACGATCGGTTAAAGTTCATAATAAAGAGTCACTGGTGGGCCCGATGAGATTCGAACTCATGACCTCCGCCATGTCAAGGCGACGTCATAACCGGCTAGACCACGGGCCCAACTTGTTGTGCGCACTATACTATACTGCTATCCAATATTAAGGTTTCCCTCGAAACTACATTTTCGACTCGCCTCTAAGCGGTATTATGTATATTTCTTATATTATAGGCATGTCTTTTATTCGCATTGCTGAGACTTGATTCGAATAGATTCAGAACACCCACGGGAAAAAGTTTTAAAACATTGCACTCTAAAACCACAATGATATCAATTGAAGGACAGGGAAAGGCTGGATGTCATCGCCGGAAGGCTGAGGTCCAGAGAGGACGGCTGGAAAGAGTATGATGTACTGCCAGGTGAGGAACAGCCTTCTCTAAAAGAGAATTTCATGCCTTCATGGATATATGACGATGATTACCGCGACGGCATAAGGGTCAAGAAAAAATATCTTGAAAAATTTGACGGGATCAAACTCGAAGATGCGATAAGCGGGGAGATCCTCTGTTCAGAGCAAGGTGACTGTTTTATCATTAAAAATCTTTACGATTTTAAGCCTTTCAGGATAGATAAAGAACTTGCACGAAAGCGTATCCTGTCGAATCTTCAACTACTACGGGGAATAGGCTTTGAGAATGAGGGAAAGCTGAAAGCCGGAGGATATTGCAGCATTGAAGATCTGCTGCATCATTCAAAATGGAAAGAGCAGGCAAAAAGATTTATCGAGATGCTGGATTCGGGCGATGCTCTTGTTATTCAGGAAGAGATGTGCCACTGGCTGCCCAGGTCACATCCTTTGAACCTATACGTATCCGCTTTTACCGGAAAAGACTGCATAAAGGCTTTCGATATAGAGACGATGGGTTTGTTCTCAAGGCCCATCATTCTTTTCGGAGCTGCCTGTATCGAAGGCGATCAGCTATGTATCGTACAGTATCTTGCCAGGAACATAGAGGAAGAGCCTGCGGCATTAAGCTCTTTCTGCTCGCTCATAGGATCCGACCCGCTCCTGTCCTATAACGGACGTTCATTCGATGTACCTTATATCAACCAGAGAAGGTGGTATTATGATATTGGGGATGATATCAGGAACACGCATTTCGATATGCTGCCGTTCGCCAGGAGGGCGTTTAAAGGCACGCTTCCCGATACATGCTTGAAGACCGTGGAGAAGTATTTATTCGGTCACGAGAGAATGGACGATGTCCCGGGAGCGCTGGTCCCGGAGTTTTACGAGGAATATCTTAAGACAGGCAACCCCGGTCCGCTGGTCCCCATAATAGAACATAACAAGCAGGACCTGCTAATGCTTATGAAAATATTTTCAAGCTTTTGTGAAGACGAGTGTAAAGATGAGCGCTGTTGAGGAATTTATAAGGGATATCAAGATCTCGGATGACTATGAAGGTCAGATAATCCATATAGAAGAGATCGACCCAAAAGAACCGCAATTCGATGACGTCAACCATATTTTAAATGAAAGGCTAAGGGAGTATCTTGACTCCCACGGTATAAGGCTCTATTCACACCAGGCTAAAGCGATAGACCTGGCGCTTGAAGGCAATAACGTCATAATCACGACCCCGACAGCTTCCGGTAAGACGCTAGCGTTCAATGTCCCTGTATTTGAGACATTGTTGAACGATAAAAAAGCTACGGCATTATATCTCTATCCTATGAAAGCCCTTTCTAACGACCAGCTCAAGACGCTTATTTCCATGGATTCTGAGCTGGGCACTAAGGCAATGCCGGCAGTCTATGACGGTGATACTCCCCAATCCTCCAGAGCAGGTATCAGGGATACGTCCCGCATTATCATCAGCAACCCTTACGCCATTCATAAATATCTTCCATGGCATGACCGATGGAGGCGTTTTTTCTCAAACCTAAAATATGTCATTATCGACGAGGCTCATATGTACAGAGGCGTCTTTGGGTCGAACGTCGCGATGTTACTCAGGAGGCTCAGGCGTATCCTTAAAAGATACGGCTCTGATCCTGTATTCATATTATCCTCGGCGACGATCTCAAATCCAGTGGAGCTTTCTAATAAATTGACCGGCAAGGATTTTGTAGCGGTCTCAAAAGACGGCTCCGGCAGAGGAAAAAAATATTTCATGCTATGGAACCCGCCGCTGATAGGGGATAAAAGGGCATCGACACACCAGGAAACAGTTGGGCTCTTCGTCAAGCAGCTCCATCATGGGCTTCATACTTTGTGTTTCGCTCCCTCAAGGCGTATGGCCGAGCTGATATCCCGGTGGGCGAGAGAGTATGATAACGGGATATACCGGAATTACATAACGCCATACAGGGCAGGATATCTTCCCGAGGACAGGCGAAAGATCGAGAACGACCTAAAAGAGGAGAGGCTTAAAGGTGTCACGTCGACGAATGCGCTAGAGGTCGGCATAGACATCGGCTCACTTGATTCGGTCATAATATCGGGCTATCCGGGCACGCGCATATCGACATGGCAGCAGGCAGGAAGGGCGGGAAGAGGCACTTCCGATGCGCTGATCACCATGGTGGCTTTCGAGAACCCTCTTGACCAATACTATATGAAGCACCCGGATAAATTTTTCAGTGCCCGAAACGAGGAGGCTATCATCGATCTTCATAATCCATACATACTTATGGGACATTTGATGTGCGCTTCTGCAGAGATGCCGCTTACGGCAAACGACTCAATGTATTTCGGAGATGTAGGGGAGATACTGGATGCCATGTCCTCAGCAGGAATATTGCGAAAGACGCCAAGAGGTTTCGTATATGGCGGCTCAAAGAGCCCGTCTGAAATTGTCGATCTACAGAATATTTCCAGCCATTCGGTAAAGGTACTTTGCGATGGCCGTCTGATAGAGACTATGGAATTTTCCAGGGCCTGTTCGGATGCGCATACGGGGGCCGTTCTGTTACATCAGGGGGACTCCTATCTCATTGACGAGCTGGACATCAGGCAGGGCATAGCTAAAGCCGTCAGACAGGAAGTAGATTATTATACTGAGGCATTGAAGCTTTCCGATGTTGCGATCAAGAACGAAAGGCAAAGTAAGATCGTGAACGGTATTGACGTCCATGTGGGCGAAGTCACGGTGACGGAGCAATATTACGAGTACGCGGTCAAGCGCTATGAAAAATTAGTCGGATATTACCCGCTTGACCTGCCGCCGCAGGTATTCGAGTCCGTAGCAATGTGGTTTACATTACCCCATAAGTTACATGATACTCTTTTAAATGAAGGAAAGGACTTCAACGGCGGTATACATGCAGTAGAGCATGCGATGATCGCGATGACACCTATGTATGCCTTATGCGACAGGTGGGACATTGGAGGTCTTTCAACCCCGGAGCACGCAGATACAGGTAAGCCTACGATCTTCATCTATGACGCATACGAAGGCGGGATAGGGATAGCTGAAAAATGTTATGAGATATTCCCTGAACTGACCAACGCTACCATCGATCTGATAAGGGATTGCGAATGCAAGGACGGATGCCCTTCATGCATATATTCTCCAAAATGCGGCAATAAGAACCAGCCCCTTGATAAAATCGTGGCCATGGAGATATTAAAGGCCATGACCTTGAATTAAGGCACATTTGCTACTTAATTAAATACTAACTTTTATTATATATTGATTTATTATTATATAATTGTGGTAATATGCCCGGCAGCGTTGACGAGGAAATAAACGAGTTAAAGAAAATTCTGGAAAGCGATCCGAATAATGTAGATGCACATATCAGGCTGGCGATCGATTATGGTATAAAAGGCCAGTATGACGATTCCATAAAAGAGTTCTCTGAAGCGATTAGGCTGGATCCCGATAATGCTGATGCTCATTTTAACCTTGGTCTCACTCTTGACATGAATGACCGGATGGATGAAGCTATAGAAGAATATAAAAAGGCTAAGAGCCTGGATCCTGAACATATCGGGGCAAGGCTCAACCTCGCGAACGCATATGTGATCAAAGGATTGCTTGATGACGCGTTGCCTGAATTTTCCGAGCTTTTAAAGATAAAGGACGATATTCCCGAGGCATATGTGAGCTTTGGTATCGCGCTATATTATGCCGGCTATCCTGACGACTCTATAGAAGTATATAAAAAAGCAATAGAGATAGATCCCGATTTTTATGAGGCGCATATTCTTCTGGCAGGAATCCATGCCGAAAGAGATGAGCTGGACAATGCGATAAAAGAATATAACCAGGCTATCAGGTGTCAGCCGGAAAGTTATGAGCCATATTATAACCTTGGCGTTGTCTATGCGCATAAAGGGGAAATGAATGAAGCTATCGAACAGTATCGCCTGGCCATAGATCATGACCCCGGATCACTTGAAGCCCATTATAATCTCGGCACTCTTCTGCTGGGGAAAAATGAGCTGGAGGATGCGATAAAAGAGTTTAAGACGGCTATCTGGCTTGATAGTGCTTTTCCGGATGCGCATAATAAGCTCGGCATAGCTTATCACAGGCTCGGCATGCTTGATAAATCGATAGAAGAGTTCAACGAGGCGATAAAGTTAGCGCCTGAATATGAGATCGCCTATAATAATCTTGGTATGGTCTATTTTGATATGGGAAGGTATGACAAGGCTATAGTTAATTTTGAAAAAGCACTTGACATAGACTCTAAATTTTTAGATGCACAGAATAATCTGAAGATCGCGCTCGATAAGAAAAGACTGGAAGAGTAATGATATTTTAGGGAGGTCCTGATCATGAGAAACCTGAACGATCATCTCAAAAAAACATTTTGTCCCGGCTTAACTGATACAGATGGTGCCGGCATAGAAAAAAATGGCATGACTCTAAAATGGAGAAAAGACCTTTACGGCCACACAGATCATATATTTACCGTGGCGATCTCGCCTGATAATAAATTCGCTCTTTCGGCCGGGGAAGACAGGACAGTAAGATACTGGGACCTGGAAAAAGAAGAAAGTGTAAAGATCTTTGAAGGTCATGGATGGATAGTCAACTCAGTTGTATTTTCCTCTGATGGAAACATTGCAGTATCGGGAAGTGATGACAGGACTTTAAGGATATGGGACCTAAAGATGAAAGTAAGGAAACATATCCTGGAAACTGGCGAAGGGCCTATTACAAGTGTCGCATTATCTTCGGATGATAACTTTACTCTTTGCGGCACAAGGGACCATTTGTTGGACTATCATGATATCAGGACCGGGGAGCTATTACATGTTCTCAAAGGCCATAAGAACACTGTAAGCTCTGTCGCGTTCACGTCAGACGGTAAGATCGGCCTTTCTGCAAGCTGGGATAAGAGTATACGTATATGGGACCTTGAAAAAGGTAAGTATTTACGCTCTATTGAGGGGCATGACGGCTATATTTACTGCATGGCACTTTCGAATGACTGTAAACATATCCTTACTGGCAGCGGCGATAAGACTTTAAAATTATGGGACTTTGAGACAGGTAAATGTTTACGGACATATAACGGCCATGTAGGAAGAATAAAAGGTGTTGCTTTATCTCAGGATGGAAAGCTGGCTTTATCAGCAAGCCAGGACTGTACTGTCCGCTTATGGGATGTAGAGACCGGTGAATGCCTGGCCATAACAGAGCTTCATAAAGATGAGGTCAACTGTGTTGCAATATCCCCCGATGGCACTTTAGCTATAAGCGGAGGGAATGATAATACGGTAAGGCTCTGGGATATAGTAAAAACCTGACCAATAAATATTTCTGTTTTATCAATATTTTCTTGGACAGCAATATCAATTAACTATGGTGCTTATTACTTTCAGCCTGCTTGCTAAGGCTTTAATAGTAATATGACAAATTTAAGCTAGTGAACGGCGGACTTACGGAACTACCCGGTATAGGGGAAAAAATATCATCAAAGCTCATCAGTCATTTTGGTTCAGAACAAAAAGCGCTTGAGGTATTAATAAAGCGTGATGTAGCAAGCCTGGCCGAAGTACCGGGCATCAGCGAAAAATATGCTATCTCTATTATCCATGAGATGATATCGTCCGAAGAAGGAGTATCTCCGGATGATTTTTTAAAGACAAATGAAGCAATGAACGTATATGAAAGGCTTATAGGGCTTATAAGGTCCTACTCCCATACTACATATTCGCGTTCAAAGCTGAGCACCTATTTCCCGTATCCGTCCAGAAATTCCGATTCCATAAGATCCATACAGTCTGATATAAAAAAATATATTGAGCTAGCGCAAAAGATCTCAAGGTCAAAGAATGACGAGCTTGATACCTGTTTAAAACGGGTGAGGAATCTAAAAGCGCCATCAAATGTGACAAAATCCCGTGACAGGGTGATAGTAGCAGATAATAAAAAAGATTTTGAGACACTCAAAAACAACGATATTGACCATTATCTGGATATTTCCCACGTTGATAATTTTCATGAGCTTATCGATCTTGCAAGAGGCTACTCCCAGACTCTGGTACTTGGTAATAAATTCACAGCTAACGACCTGCCAGAGGATGTCAGCATAGAGTTCGTCGATGATGCCAAAGATATCTGGTGGCTTGTACCGGAGGTCACCATAGGGTTTTTCGCCGCGAACAAAGAGCCTGTAGAATCGGCACTTGAAGTCATAAAGCTGATCAGGTCGAGGTCCGGTTTCGAGCTTTGCACTTATTTAAACGACCAGGCTATGGCCGAGCTATCCGGAGAGCTTTCAATGATCACGCCTGACGGTGAGCTTGTATTAGGTGTGGACCAGGAGCTTGATCGGCTTAAGGATATTTTAAAACGTTTTAACGATGTATTGAAGTCCGTATTAAAAAAGGCCAATAACGACCTTAGCGAGCGTATGGAAAAGAGCACGGTGACTCTGAAAGGCTCTCAGCTTTTAGGGATGTTCGGTGAAAAGGGCGCAGACAGCGGCTTGAAGAACATGCTTGAAAAAGAAGTGAACAAGGCATACGCGGAAGTTATCGGAGAATCGAAAGAGACGATAAAAAAAGAGCTTTCGTTAAGATCATTTGAGATGCAGCACGTCGACCTCATGTTTAACGACGAGGTCGTATATCCGATCGAGATCAATTACCGGGGCGTAGAAAGCTTCAAGAACGCCATAAATAAACAGCTGGTGAGCCGCAGCCTGGAAATGAAAAGATCAAGCGCTAAAAAGTTATCTAAATATGAAAAGACCTGTAAGGATGTCGTCAAAGATATGCTTGAGTTCGATATGTACTATGCTATAGGGCTTTTTTCAGTAGATTATGAATTAAGAATGCCAAAACTGACGAAAAAAGCTGGTATCAATCTTCAGAATGCCCGAAATATATTCATTGGCGGCCCTTCGGCAAAGAAAGTTGAACCTGTAAATTATAGCGTCGGAGTAAAGAATCCCGAGACAAAAGCCGAAAAAGTAGTGATATTGAGCGGTGTTAATTCGGGCGGTAAGACTACTATGCTTGATCTTATAGCTCAGGTAACGATACTGGCGCACATGGGCTTCCCGGTACCGGCGGAATCAGCTGAAATAGGGCTTGTAGATGAGCTATTGTACTTCAGTAAGTCAAAAGGCACGCTTAGCGCAGGTGCGTTCGAGACTACCATAAAGGATTTTTCCACAGTAATATCGAAAAACAGCAAGGTAGTGCTCGTTGACGAGCTTGAATCCATTACGGAGCCAGGCGCATCCGCGAGGATCATTGCGGGAATACTTGAGACCCTTCATGATAATGATAATTGTATGGCTGTTTTCGTAAGCCACCTGGCCGAGCAGATACTTAAGAACACAAAATACCCGATACGTATAGACGGTATCGAAGCAAAAGGGCTGGATGCGAACCTGAACCTTATAGTGGACAGGACTCCTCGCTATAACTACCTGGCAAAAAGCACGCCGGAGTTAATAGTCGAGAGACTGACCAAACTATCGGACGGTGAAAAGAAAGAATTCTATACAAGGCTGCTCAACAAATTTAAGCAGAATAATTAGCATTTTACTACTTTTCATTTAAAATAAAAAAGGGAGTTAAACTCCCTTATATTGTATTACCACCAGAGGCCGCCCCAGCCAAGGCCATATCCCAGGCCGCATGTGCCAAGGCCGCATCCGCCCCAGCCAAGGCCGCATGATCCGAGGCCGCATCCGAGGCCCCATCCGCCCCAGCCAAGGCCGCCCCAGCCAAGGCCGCCCCAGCCCAGACCGCCGCCCCACCAGGCTGATGCGGGGAGCATTGTCAATGCGGTACCGACAACCGCTGTTCCTGCTGCTAGTAGTTTTTTAAACATGTTATTAATCCTCCTTTCGATAATACGATAGTTGAATGTGAATTTCAATATTATTCGTGCATTTAGTGAAATATATATTATTAAGATTATAATTGATATAAAAGCTGATAAATGGATATGAATTTTGGTTTATTGAAAAATAATGAGCTTAATTGATTTTTTACGCTTAATTTATCCTTGAATTATCCGGTAAATATCTGTTAAGCTAAAAATACTATTGTTTACCTGTTTCAATATCTTATTTTTTCTCTGCAATATACATACCTGTGAGCACCAGCAAACCGCCTATACCTGATAATACTGTCATTGTCTCATTCAGCACGATCATTGCCATTATTATTGTCGATAACGGCACGAGATAGATGTATAGCGCGACACGTGAAGCACCTATTTTTTCAAGCGCAGTATTGTATACTATATATGCTACGATCGAACAGAACAGGGCAAGGAAAAGGATAGCCGCAATTGCATCCATCGGTATCTCCATAATATTCATATGGGGCGTCATAAAATAGAATGGGACCAGGCCTATGGTGCCTAATATGAAAGTATAGTTAAGTATGGTCAGCGGGTGATATTTTGAGGATATCTTTTTCCCGCTTATGGAATATACAGCCCACATGGCTGCACAGATTATAATAAGGATATCACCCAGAAGATGTCCGCCAAGATCAAATGCCATCTCGCCTTTTGAGACAAGTAGCGCGACGCCTAAAAAGCCTATTATCGCTCCTGACAATTTTCTTAACGTCATTTTTTCATCAAGTAACATCGTGCTTAATATCATTATGAAAAATACAGACGAATTGATCAATAGTGAACAGTTAGTAGCTGTAGTATAGTTTTGAGCCGAGACCTGTAATATATATTGAACGGTAACACCGGTAATGGCCAGTAAAATGAATGTCATGTAGTCTTTTTTATCTATCTTGAATATCTCTTTACCTTTCAGGAAATAGGAAACGATAGCTAAAACCGGTGCGGCGATAAAAAACCTTATCGATGCCAGCTCTATAGAGTTTATAGACTTTAATGCTATGGCATTAGCGATAAACGATGCTCCCCAGAAAATGTTAATGGATACGAGCGCGATTATCATTAGAACATCATAATTATTATTTTCGTTTTTTATGTCCATACTGAACATATCCACGTGATAATACGTGTAATGATATTATAGGTTTCTGTCGATAGGCATAATTTTGGGTTTTATGCTTTATTTTTAAAAATACTTAATAACTTAATATTATTATCAGCCATCGCTATTCCCGCAATTATCATTAGTCCGCCGATCCCGATAAAGACCGTAAGAGGCTCGCTCAGCAATATTATCGCGAAAATGATCGCGAACAAAGGTTCAAAATACTGGTATATCGCGGTTTTGGACGGGCCGATCTTTACTATGGCGTTGTTTATGATAAAATATGCAAATATTGAACAAAATATAGAAAGGAAGATTATACATTCCCAGGAAAGTAATGATATTTCCGTCAGGGCATGATGCGGTGTAAGGAAATATGCCGGTATAAGTCCGATGAACCCTATGATGAATATGTAATTTAGCTGTGTCAGAACTGAATATTTTCCTGCAAGCTTATTTCCAGTCAATACATATATCGCCCACAGAACGGCGCATATCAGTATCAATCCGTCGCCTATGATATTAGCCTGGAATATGAACTCGCCCTTAGTGATGACAAGGGCTGCGCCGACGAAAGCCAGTATCACTCCTAATATATTATCCGCGTTGATCTTTTCTTTTAAAAATATCGCGGATGGTATTATAATAAAGAATGTTGCCATGTTTATTAGCAAAGCCGAATTTGTAACGGTCGTGTAATACATGCCTATGAACTGGAAAATGTACTGAAGGGTCACTCCGGTCATGCCAAGAACTATCAATACTGGCAGGTCCTTAAGATCGATCTTCAGTGAACCGACACCGTAGGCCATTACTGTGAATAATAATAGGACCGGCGTGGCTATTGCAAACCTTAAAGCAGCAAGTTCGATTGGATAAAGCTCGCTAAGCCCCACCTTTGAGGCAATAAAAGACCCGCCCCATATTACCATGGCAAGGACGAGCATGACTTTTGTGAAAGCTATCTCGTCCAGCGATAATAAGGTCTTATAGCTTACCTTTTGTACTTGGAACACCTCGTTTTTCATTTTTAGCGGTGGCCTTGTACAGGGCGATAGCAAGAGCCTTGAACATGGCCTCTACCATGTGGTGGTCGTCTTCGCCTTCGATCTTCACATTTATGGTTATTCCTGCCGAACGGGCAAATGAGTCTATGAAATGGCGTGTCATGCGGGTGGAATAATCCCCGATCTTTTCAGCCTTGAACTCTGCATTAAAGACCGAGTAGCCTCTTCCGCTTATGTCGACAGCTACCTGTGAAAGCGATTCGTCCATCGGTACGATGGCATGGCCGAATCTTTCTATATTGGATTTATCCTTTAGCGCATCTTTGAAAGCTTCGCCCAGGGCAAGTCCGACGTCTTCGACCGTGTGGTGGTCGTCCACATCGAGGTCCCCTTTTGCCTTTAGCTTAAGGTCAAAAAGGCCGTGCTTTGTAAAGGACATTAACATATGATCAAAAAAGCCGATCCCCGTAGTAATACTTCCTGTCCCGCTCCCGTCTATGTTCAGGTCGACAGTAATATCGGTCTCTTTTGTCTGTCTTTTAACACTGGCTGTCCTCATGATACCACCTCTATTGCTTCCTTTAAAGTAAATAAATGTTTGTAAAGCGCAGAGCCAATTACGACGCCTGCTGCTCCCGTATTCTTGATCTTCACGATGTCTTCCAGCGTCGTGATGCCGCCTGATGCGATGACCGGTATATCGACGCTGGAGACCAGTGATCTTACAGGGTTTTCATCTACGCCTTTTAATAAACCTTCAACATCGACGTTGGTAAAAAGTATGCTCCCTGCTCCCTTTGTCTCGAACTGTCTTGCCAGGTCCACTGTGCCTTTTCCTGATGATGCGGTCCATCCGTCAACGAGCACTTCCCCTTTTCTAGAATCAAGCGATACCATGATCTTCTCTTTACCCAGCCTTGAGGAAAGATCGGATATTAACTCGGGGGTCTTTACAGCAGATGTCCCGAGGATAACGCGGGTGACGCCGATGTCGAGAAGATATTTTGCCGTCTCAAAGTCCCTTACGCCTCCCCCTACCTGTACGTTAACGTCGTATTTTTTTATTATCTGCTCGACTATCTTGGCATTTTTTCTTTCACCGCTAAAGGCTCCGTCAAGGTCTATTACATGCAGCGTCCTCGCGCCCTGGCTCACCCAATCGTCAGCGACTGCCAGCGCATCGTCAAGAGACACCATCTCTGTTCCGGGCACACCCTGTACAAGCTGTACACATTTACCGCCCTTAAGGTCTATTGCAGGGATAACTTCAAAGTTCATTAAATTGACAATACACGCGATTAACATAAATGTTATGTAACGCATGCCATGTAAACGATACTTACAGGCATCATTCCGGCCTGATAAAGTATTTAGTCATCATGCGACTTGATATTTCCTGATGAATATACTTGATGTGATCTTACCGATATTCGGTATGATCATCGCAGGCTGGCTTTTAAAGCAGACGGGAATACTAAAGGACAGGGTCTTGAAGATCATAAACGATTATGTCTACTATGTTGGCATAACCGTGATCACCTTCGTCAGCCTTCACAATACCAGTAAGGATCTGTTATTCTATCCCGACCTGTATATCCTGAATACCGTACCGCTTATCATTATTATGCTGATCGCGTATGCCGTCGCGAAACATTGGGCTCTGGAAAAACGCTTATTCCCCGTGTTCATCATATGTGCGTTTTACGGTAATACCGGGTATATCGGGTTTCCGCTGAACATAATGGTGCAGGGATACGATTCTCTTGATCTTACCGCATTCATATCCACCATACATACGCTGATAGTGATGACGATAGGCGTACATATATTAAAGAAATATTCCGATGACGACGCAAAAAACTTTAAGTTTTATAAATTACCGGTCCTCTGGGCCGCGGTGCTGGGACTCCTGTTATCATGGGTCGAGATCCCCGACCTCTTAATGCTCCCCATATCACTCATATCTCAGAGCGTATCGCCTCTGGCACTTTTAGCGACAGGCGCTATGGTGGGATGCGCGGGATGCAGGATTCAGCTAAAAGAAATTGGGGTATTAAGCGTTATCAAGCTGCTGTTGATGCCTGCTATAGTCCTTATCATGGCGACTATGATGGGCGTATCAGGCACCGTTTACAAGACATCTTTGCTTGAGGCGGCCACCCCTGTGGCTGTCACGAATACGATACTGGCGGCGCAGTTTAAACATGATTATGAGTTCGCTTCTAACGCCGTCGTCATATCCACCGGACTATTTGCGATCAGCCTGGCTCTGCTGTTATTTATTATTTAGATAATGCTAAAGACATAGAATCCATAGGCTAATATTGATATGGCCATTATCGCTATCAGAGCCATGTCAATGCTTTTAAGGGGTATTTCGGTGAATTTAATTTTAGAGCCTGACCTGTATCCCCTTAATTCTATCACGTGTCCCAGGCTGCCCGCCCTGCCGATCGAATTGGATAGGAGAGGGGTTATGGTCGGGCCGACACTTCTGGATATATTGGATATTCCCTTTGCGTTGAACCCTCTTACTGCCTGCGCCTCGCGGATCTTTTTGGCCTCTATCTGTAAAGTAGGTATGAAACGTAAGGTTATCATTAACATTAACGCATAGTCAAGCGGGAAGAACATGCGGCTTACAAGCGTATTTACGAGGTCGCCCGGCCTCGTGGTCGTGACCAGCAGCATAAACGCGAAGAACATTGCCGCCAGCCTGAGTGAAATTATCATCCCGAGCATTATCCCGTCATATGTGAAAGCCGGTATTCCTGAGATATAGTACATATCACCCGACCTTACCGTCAGCACCGTTATCAATATCAAGAAAGCGAACACTACCGACAGCATCTTGAACTGTCCGGCTATCTCATTTTTCATTCCCGCCGCCATCAATGCGATAATGGGCAATATCAGCAGTATCGTCAGTATTACTGGATCTCCGCACATTATTCCCGCGATTATTATGAACGCGCAGAATAACACCTTTGTCAGCGGGTTCAGCAAGTGTAGTACAGTGTTTTTATCAACGTACTGGAATATCTCGCTCATATAATGGCCTCCAGGAAGTCCTCAACGGTAAGGTATACACAGCCGCATTCCTTTGACAGCTCAATGATGGGCGGAGATTTTAGCGACGCTGCCTTCATAGCATCATTGTCTTTCAGGACATCGGACGGGCTCCCTTCCTTGAATATCCTGCCGTCGGAGAGCACTATTACCTTTTCAGTGTACCTTGCCACAAGGTTCATGTCATGCGTCACCATGATTATTGCGACTCCTTCGGACTTTAGCTTCAGGACAACTTCCATGAGTTTCCCGCATTCGTTATCGTCAAGCCCGGTCGTCGGCTCGTCCAGTATAATCAGGCGCGGACCCATGGCAAGGATCGATGCTATGCACAGCCTTAGCTTTTCACCGTTGCTCAGGTACCTCGGGTACTCATTGATCCTGTCTATTAGCCCGACTTCTTCTATGGCTTTCATGCTTCTTTCCTTACTGTTTTGAAGTCCAAGATTATCGGGGCCGAACATGACCTCTTCGAGGACTGTCTCTGCGAAAAGCATGTTATCCGGGTTCTGGAATAAAAACCCTACAGTCTTTGCGGCATCTTCCACATTAATGTCCTTTACATCCGTACGGTCCAGCAGCACCATGCCCTTTCCTGACGGCTTAAGAAGCCCGATGATATTTTTTAGAAGCGTGGTCTTACCGCATCCGTTATGGCCAAGTATGGCGAAAACTTCGCCCGGCATCACGTCAAAAGATATTCCTTTTAGGACATCTACGCCATTATACCCGAATTTCAGATCATTTACCGAAAGTATCGGAGTATTCCTGTCATCCCTTACAAAAGCCCTTCCATTTGAAGGTTTTAGCTTATAATTATTGGCCTTGAGAAATTCTTTACCCTCATCAAGGCTTAACATCATTTCCTTTGACCTTAGCTCCACTGATAGCTTTGATACGCAGGGATATGACATTATCCTGTACAGGTCCTCGCATTTTAACGACTCCCTGGGCTTTCCGAACGCAGCCAGGTTACCATGGTCAATGACAGCGATCTTGTCTACCTTATCGATAATATCCTCAAGTTTTTGCTCAACGAGGATTATAGTTTTTCCCTGCCCCCTCAACTCCGATAATATCTTGAAGATCTCGATGGTGCTCTGGGGATCAAGCTGTGAGGTCGGCTCGTCGAAAACAAGTATTTCCGGGTCATTCGCCATAGCTGCTGCGATGGCAACTTTCTGTTTTTGCCCTCCGGAAAGCTCATGCGGTGCTCTTTTTATAAGGTGAGCGATGCCGACCCTGTCAAGGACTCTTATGACATCCTTTTCGCTCGAAGGAAGGTTCCTTGCCTGCAGGCCGAACTTGATCTCATCTTCAACCAGCGGCATAAAAAGCTGCGAGTCCGGGTCATCGAACACAACGCCCATGAACGCTCCGATGATACCGATATTATATTGCGAAACATCTTTTCCTTTTATCTGGATCGAACCTTTAATGTCGCCTCCGATGTCATGGTGCAGGGCCCCGAACAATGCACGGCAGAGTGTTGTTTTTCCCGCGCCGGAACTTCCTGTTACAAGTATGAATTCCCCTTCTTCGATATCGAGATCAATGTTTTTTAATGCCGGCTCGGTCCCTTTTGGATATGTATATGTGAAGTTTTTAAATGATATGATAGACATTAAATACCTCTTAAGATACATTACTATTATATGATATACAATAATGTACATATATGTTCATTGCTTATAAATGTAGCGAATGACTTATAAAAATAAACCTTTTTCGGTCGTTCATTTTTATAAAATCAATAATTTCATAGCTTACACAAGATATTAAACGTATTAAAGTAATTTTATATTGATGAAATTTAGAGGCTGGCTGCTTGATGTAGATTACATTGTCGAAAAGGATAAACCGATAATAAGGATGTGGTGTATCGATGATGCGGGCAGGAGCTCGGTTATCTTTGACTATCGGTTCGAGCCTTATTTTTATGTAGTGCCTTATGGCGACGTTAAAAAAAGCACGATCGAGAACCTGACGGCGGAAGTGGGCGGAGAGACTATCAAGCCGGTAAGGGTCGAGCAAGTGGATAAAAAAAATTTCGGCCAGCATATCAAATGTTTTAAGATCTATACTCAATTGCCTCGCGATGTGCCACACCTGAGGGAACTTGCAGTAAGGTACGGAGATGTGAGAGAGGCGGATATTCTTTTCGGCGTGAGATACATCATCGATAAAAGGCTGACACCTATGGGCGGGATAGAGGCCGAAGGCGACCATGTCCCGGTGGAATATGCCGATGTAGGGCTATTATGCCATGATCCGAAGGGCTTTATGCGAGAGGACGAAGTTAAGCCGAAGATCATGGCTTTTGACTGCGAGATGGCCAATCCCAAAGGAATGCCAACCCCTAAAAATGACCCTATAATCATCATATCTATCAAAACAGATAAAGAAGTGAAGTTGTTAAAGTCGGAAGACGGCGATGATAAAAAGATACTTGAAGAGTTCCTGGCCCTCATTAAAAAATATGACCCGGACATTATCGTGGGTTATAATCAGGATTCATTTGACTGGCCTTATATTAACGCCCGCTTAAAACACCATAAGATGAAGCTCGACATTTGCAGGGACGGGACTACGCCGCTGTTCGGCAAGGGCGGTATCCAGAAAAAAGTAAAGATGACGGGAAGAATGAACGTCGACCTGTATCAAGTCGCTGCAAGGGACGTGGACGGCGTAAAGATCAAGACTCTCGATAATGTGGCCGAATACCTGGGGGTCATGAAAAAAGATGAACGCGTCAATATCCCCGGGTCGGAGATATATGAATACTGGCATGACGAATCACGCAGAGAAGATCTTCTACAGTATTCCATTGACGATGTCGTAAGCACATACGGCCTTGCTAAAGAGCTTTTACCGTTACAGTATGAGTTCGCCAGGATGGTGCACGAGCCGCTCGATAATGTCTCTAAGATGGGAAGAGGGAGGCAGGTTGAGGCTTACCTTGCTTATATCGCATACGAGAACGACGAGCTCATACCTTCAAAAGGCGGAGAGATGGAAACATATGTCGGAGGCCTCGTTTTCCCTCCGGAGAAAGGGCTCCACAGGAATGTCGCAGCTCTTGACTTTTCAGCTATGTACCCTTCCATAATGGTTGCGTATAATATTTCTCCCGATACTGTCTGTTCAAAAACGGATAAGGATTGTTATCCTCCGGCCCCGGAAGTCGGCTACAGGTTTAAAAAGTCCCCGGAAGGGTTCTTCACGAAAATCTTAAAGGACCTTATCCAGCACAGGTCAGCGCTTAAGAAAAAGCTCGCTGTCACGAAGAAAAGCGACAGGGACTATAAGATACTTGATATGAGACAAAAATGCATTAAGATACTTACCAATGCGTTTTACGGGTATACAGGATGGGCTCAGGCCAAGTGGTACCGCAGGGAATGTGCTGAGGCAACATCCGCATGGGGCAGATACTTCATACAGAAAGCTAACGATATCGCAGTGGAAATGGGCTTGAGAGTGCTCTACGGCGATACGGATTCACTGTTCGTTAAGCTCGAGAGCGGAAAAGACCTGCAAGAGGTCATTAAAGCTTTCATAAAACGCGTCAGCGATGAGCTTCCCCTGGAAATGGACATCGATAACATTTACCGCGTCATATTTTTCACGGAGTCTAAAAAGAGATACGCAGGGCTTACGGAAAGCGGCGAGATCGTCGTCAGGGGCCTCGAGGTAAGAAGAGGCGACTGGTGCGAGCTGGCAAAAGAGTTACAGTCCGAGGTCATCAGGATCATACTGGAGGAGGAAAATCCCGAAAAAGCTGTCAAATTCGTTAAGGATATCATAAGTAAGGTGAAAGAAGGAAAGGCGCCGCTTGACAAGCTTGTCATCAACAAGACGCTCACGAAAAGCTTCGGAAAATATGAGAGCGCGCAGGCCCATGTACACGCTGCAGAGATCGCAAGGGAGCTCGACATATCCGCCGAGATAGGCAATAAAATAAGCTATGTCATCATAAAAGGTTCCGGGAACCTCAGCGACAGGGCATATCCCGTAGAGATGTTCCAGAGGTTCGAGAAAGGCAACTTGTATGCCAAAGGCAGGGTATATGAGATAGACTCAAACTATTATATAGATAAGCAACTAATACCTGTAGCATTAAGAATGCTCGGGTACTTTGGATATGCTGAAGAAGAGCTTAAGGGAGAAAGTATTCAAGGCACCCTGGATAAATTCTTTTAGGGATTGAGGAGAGATGAGGCGTAACAGGATACCGACAAAAAAGCAGGTGGAAGTCTGGACATATGCCCGGGAAAAAGAAAAGCTCCTCTATCTGATTCTTTTACGTGTGCCCGGGCTTGGCGGTTTCTGGCAGCCTATAACAGGCGGCATAGAAAGGGGCGAGAGCCCGGAAGAAGCGGCTCTGAGAGAGCTTTCCGAGGAGACCGGAATAGATAAGCCGAAAAAATTTTTCAATCTACAAAGCCCGTATTGTTTCATATGGAAAAATAAGCGCTATATAGAGAACGTTTTCGCGGTGGAAGCTCCTTCAACGGACATCTCTTTAAGTCCCGAGCATTCTGCCTATGTATGGGCCGAGGTCGATAATGCCGCTTCCATGCTGAGATGGGATTCAAACCGCATGATGCTTTATCAGCTGAATGACATTTTGTCGATGGTAGAAAAAAATCACTGCTTAAACCAATATAGATATAAAACAAGCGTACAATAATTAACCTAATGACCAATGGCAGGGGTAGAGAATGGAGTTAGAGCTAATATTCTATTTGATCTTCGGGATAATATTTATCCTGATATTGTATGCAATGTTCAAGTTCATACTGAAGACGGCGAAGGACATAATAATCAATGCGGTCGGCGGCCTGGTATTGTTCGTTGCGATAAATTTCATCTTTAACATGGGAATGGAATATGACCCGGTCAATCTATTGATCTGCATATTAGGCGGCATCCCTGGGGCGGTATGCCTTATAATACTGAGCCTCCTCGGAGTCACTCTGTAATTTTTTATTTTCGGAGAGCTCTCAGTTCTTTATTATATAATCTATCTCCCTAAATAGAAATAGATGGGAGAAAAATATTTTTCGCTTGACGAAAGAGTGAAAATACTTTCCGAAGGGACAAAATACGATAGCTGTAATCAGGCCGGCGTTTGCCATACGTTCACTCCTGACGGGCGCTGCATACAGCTTTATAAGACATTGATGACGAACAGGTGTAGCGGAGAATGCCTTTATTGCCCCAACAGATGCGGAAGGGAAGTAACAAGGACGTCCCTGGCACCCGATGAGATAATCAAGATAACGTGGGACCTTTACAGAAAAAATTCAATAGAGGGATTATTTTTAACATCCGGCGTACTGAAGGACCCTGAATATACTTCGCAAAAACAGCTGGAGATAATAAGGACACTACGAGAGCAGGGATTCAATGGTTATATCCATGTCCGTCTGATGCCCGGCGTTCCCCGCGACGTCATGAATGAGATATCGCTTTATGCTAATAAGTTCGGTGTCAACGCCGAGACTACCTGCGATTCAAGGTACTCGGAGATATGCCCGAACTTTGATTACGGCATCGATGTGCTTAGAAGGATGGGATGGACCAACGACCTTGTTAAGGAAAGAAGAAGTGAAATGGCATACGGGGAAAGGATCATCGGAGCAAATGATACGCAGTTCGTAGTAGGCGCTTCATGCGAGCCTGATAAAGAGATCATTCTGACAATAGACCGGTTCATGGAAAATTACGGCCTTAGACGCCCTTATTTTATGAGTTTCGACCCTGTCCCGGACACGCCGCTATCCGACAGGAGCGCCGTCCCGTTATGGAGAGAGATCAGGCTATACCAGGCATCATATTTAATGAAAGACTACGGAATGAAGTCTGCCGATATTGATCTGGTGCTTGACGATAACGGCAACTTGCTTAATGAAGATCCTAAAATGGTCTATGCGAAACATAACAGGGATATTTTCCCGCTGGACATAAACGAGGCTGGCTATAACGAGCTTTTATTAGTGCCCGGTATAGGCCCTGTTACCGCACGAAGGATAATAACCTCGCGTCCAATCGAAAATTTTGTTCAGCTCATGAACATCGGAGTCGTCTTAAAGAGAGCCAGGCCATTCATCAAAGTCGGGAAAAAATTCCAGTCAAGCCTGGAGGCATTCGTATAATGATCATAGGTTATAAAAAGGATATGGAAAGCGTAATTAAAGCCGCCATTGCGCTAAGGACGAATCCCGGATCCACTATGGTCTGCGGTAACAATAAAAGGGACCTTGAAAGAGAATTATACTGGCATAGAGGGGAGATCGTTGTATATGTCGATGACCTGGTAAAAAATATCCCGTTCCATATCAGATCATCTTTATGGAAACAGGTACCAGGATGTAATCCTTCGCTCAGGGGCTTATCAACGGGTTCATTTATCACATATGCTTTAAGGCATAGAAAATGCGTGACTAACGAGCTTGTCGGTTTGCTGGCTTCTTATTATCCTGATCTTTTTAACGTACTTTCACACAAGGACGAAGTCTCAAAAAAATATTATCATATGTACAGGGAAGTCTTCGGAGAATATCACAGTATGAAAGGGTTTACCAGGTTTCAGGAGAAAGGTGACGTTTATTATGTTGAGGTATACCCCGAGCATTTGATAATCGACATGTATCTTGACTGGATAGAAAAAAAGAACACGGACAGGCCTACGGTAGTCAAGAGCCACAGGGACCACTATCTTGTAAATGCAAAATATCTGGGATACAATAAAACGATAGTCGAGATATCGCCCGAGGAGGCGGGAAGATTAGCCACAGTAACAGATATACCATCTCATGATAGTCTTTGGGAAACGTTCTATGATTCGCAATACATCGATAACCGGCGAAATAAGGAATATGCGAAAAAGAAAATACCCGCAAAATATGCTTATTTAAGCCCGGATATTAAAAATGAAAGAAAAAAGATAGAACGAGGCATTCAGCGGGATACGCTGGACGACTTTTTTAATCGTTAGTTGTTAATTTTTTGGTTTGTGCCCGGTCCGTCAGAAGAGCCTTTTCATCCCTTTCTAACTTTTCGATCAAAGCTCTTTTAACAATATCCTCATCATCAGTCCTGAAAGTTGACCTTATGCCTTCATCGCTGACCGGATATTTAAAGCCGCGAATTATGGCTACCGGCGTGCCCTCGTTTGACTCTCCCATTAACATATTGGCGCAAGCAGCGACTTCATCGGTTATTGCCTGTATGGTTATCTTGAGAGTATGTCCGAACAGGTCTACGTCGCCTCTTTTATCTATCAGGCCTGCGATACCGGCACATCCGACAGTTACACCTATCTGTCCATTACGGAATGACCTTCCATTCGTATCGGTAATGATAACTGCGACCTTTTTACCGGTTATCTCAAATATCCTGTCCCTTAACTCTCTTGCTGACCTGTCCGAGTCTTCTGGCAGTAATAAAATATATCCGGTCTCTGTGTTCGACCTGTCTATTCCCGCGTTTATACATACATTGCCCCAGACGGTCTGTACGAGCAGCGGGTGCTTCATCAATATCTTAGTGCTACTATTGAGGACATATTGAATGAATTTCGGGTCCTCATTATTAAGTTCTGCAAGCTCGAACGCTTTATCCGAGGGCGTGATGTCGCTTAAAAGGTATCTGCTCCCCTCTGCTTTAGAAACGATAGTAGAGGCGAACGCCACTATATCGCCATCCTCGATCTCCGTCGACCCGGTAACTATCGCTGCCAGGTCGTCGCCTTCCTTTATCATGGGGATGTTATCAACTGTATATGCTGTTATCTTCACCCACGTCACTCCATAAATATTAGAAATGAAGTGTGCTGTGATTACATAAATCTTGTGTATACTGTCCGATCATTTGAAGGTTTTTTCACCCGATGGGCCGGTGACAGGCTCTTCGGCAGGCATTATATTCCCCGCTCCCATCCTTTTCTTGCGCTTACGCAGCTTTTCCTTCTCATCGTTATCTTCTTTTTTCTCTTTTTCCATGATCCCACCTTTTTAAACTAATTTTAATTAATAGAAAAATCATTTAAATTAATTAAAACAGTGACGGAGACGTTAAAATATCAAAGTTCATACTGCGGGGTCTTCTTTGTTTTCTTCTCCCTCTTCTGTCTTTCAAAATATCTGTCTATCTCTTCGTTGATAGATTTTTCAGAGCGTGCCGCCTCAACCCATGTGACGACTCCGTGCTGCAGGTCCTGCATGTACTCTGGCGTCGTAATATACTGGTGAGCGGCATTAACCCCTTCGAGCTCCATGTCCCGGTCCTCTGCGTAATAGACCCTGCCGCTGCGAAGGACCTCTTCCGAAGTGCTCAGTTCTTCCCGCGGAGGTACGATATCCATTTTCTTTTTTTCTTTTTTAGCTTTATCACTGTGCTCATGTAACCTTGATTGCTTTGCCATTTTTAGTCTCCGAGTTTATTTTTTAGCCGGTATCGCTAAATAAACATCATTGTACCTCTTTTTGAATGCTACGGGCAAAAATAGCGGATTTTTTAATAAGAATAAAAAAATATAGCATTGAATTGTCTAGCACAGGATCCGGAAAGATAATACACAATATTTTTGAGAAATATCTGCATTAATTTCAAAAATGTCGTTTAACGATCCTTCGTATAGCTTTCTCTCATCAGAATATATGACGTTTTCCGGCCTGAAGTTGAGGAGCGAATTAATATCCGTATCATAGAATTTACCGGCGTCAATCCTTAATGAACGATATGTTTCATGTTTACCCGGATCCATGGATATTTTTGATATATGGGAGCTTCCGAATGGAAGGACGATGGTAAGATCGATATTTTTATCGTTCTTTTCTAACTTTATTTCAACGGATAAGTGATACCAGCCATTCGCTTCAATATCCCATTCGATGAGGGCGCCTTTACCGCCGCAATATGTATAGCTATTAAATTCCGGCATCGCCTGCGGTCCGCTGCGATGGTATGATCCCGGCTCATAAATATTCCCGTTGAAGTAAGCTGATGATGAACTGACAGGTGTCTCCTCTTCATTAACCACACTAAGGTCTGTTACTTCTTCTGCGACAGCCTGGGGGAATAATAAGAACAGGCAGGGAAATATCCTGTATAACGAGCCATATTTTGTCACAGAGTCCATCTGCCATTTTTTCCGGATATCCGCCAGATCGTTTTTCAGTCCGGGAAAACCTATGACCATATCGATCTTCAGAGTATCCGGCGATAAGACCTTTAGATTAATGTTCCTTATGACCGCGGATATATCAGCCGATAGTTCCGGCAGGTATATTTCATCGTAATCCGCTGCCAGATAATTCATGTCAGGGAAACGATTTTTCGACCGTTCTATCTTATCGTATTGCTGCAACAGTTTAAAAGCGATATCGTTCTCTTTTAAGGCGATCGCCAGCTCAAAAGCATCTTCGATACATTCTATTGCTGCTTCATGCTCGCATAAGCACCTGTACGCCTCAGACAGTCCTGTCAACGTACCCAGAATATTGTCATTATTATCAAGATTAGACTTTATCTTAAGAGACTCCAGGAATGCGTTCGCCGCATCTTCATATTTGTTAAGAAGAATGCTCACGAAACCGATATTATTTAATATGCCTGCAATTGCATTATCCCATGACCCGTCCTTATTTTGCTCACAAAAGGCCGATAATGCGATGTCAAGCTCTTCAAGTGCTTCGGCATAGTAGCCTTTTTCAGATAACCTCTTTGCTTTTTCACCATGAGAGAGCCCTATCTGAATGAGCCTTGTCATCTTTTTCCGCGCAGACATCCATTAAATGTAAGTATAAGATGTTATAAAACCATCGGAGATTCACCTTATGGTTATTTAAGATATGTTCGGGTTTTTATGGTATCTTTAATAAACCGTATAAAAAATGGTTCTTCTCCGAACTTTGAGGGTGATGTTTTTTGTGTTGTTCTTTTCGGATGGCAGGTAGATACGAACCTCACGAAAACATAGAAACACTAAATTTTTTTTAGAATTTTAAGTTCTCAAAGTCACCAAAAGTTTACTCACTAAAACTCTAAGTCTCTAGCAGTACAGTCAATGCATAAACGTCCCAAACTCTCTACTCAATGCTCAAAATGCGCAAAGACACTAACGCTAAAACAAGCCCCGAGCATCTCCAAACCACTAACGTTTAATCGCCCTGTTTACGTTTAACACGACTAATACATATCTGATATAAGATGATCAATTAGGCGCAACACAAACTGTGCTATTGAACTTTCGTGCTTTGGGGAGGTTCGGGGTTTGTTTTAGCGTTAGTGAATTGGAGAACTTTGTGCGTTGAGTTGAGCGTTTGAGAAGTTTGAGCGCTGACGGTGATACTAGAGCCTTAGAGGTTTAGTTAGTTAATCTTTAGAGCTTTCGTGCCCTTAAAAATCATATAAAAATTTTTTTGTGTTTCTGTGTTTTCGTGAGGTTCGTATCTACCTGCCATCCGAAAAGAACAACACAAAAAACATCACACAAAAAAAGCCGATGAACTGAAAAAATTAACTTTCTATTCGTTTGATCTTTACGCCCTCTTTGCTGTCCTCGAGTAAAATGCCAAGTTCCTTTAACCTGTTTCTGATCAGATCAGAGGTCTCGAAATCTTTTTTCTTCCGGACCTCCTCGCGAATATCCACTATGAGTTTTAAAAGCTCTGTAGTCATAACGTCCTCGCTTACCACTGTCCATCTAATGCCAAGGATCTCAGAGTACGTAGTATACAGGTCTTTTATTTTCTCCCATCTTTCAACGGGCATATCACCGGAGGATAGCCAGCGATTAACGTCCCTCGTAAAATCGAACATCTCGGCTATAGCTTCGCGGGTATTAAAGTTATCATTCATTGCCGATTCAAACTTTTCCAGGCTTTCTTTAAGCCTCCCCGAAACTTCATCAGCGCTTATCAATGCCATTTCCGGCCGTGGTTTAGCTATCCTGTTATCGATCTCCGAAAGCGTGTTCTGTATCCTGTACAGGCTTCTTTTAGCTTCTTCGAGCCCCATATCACTGAAATCAAGAGGGCTCTGGTAATGCGTAAAAAGAACAAAAAACCTGATCGTCTCAGGCGAAAACTTATTTAGCACTTCTTTGATCGTGAAAAAGTTGCCCAGTGACTTAGACATTTTTTCTTTATTTATCGTTAAAAAACCGTTATGTATCCAGTATTTTGCGAACGGCGGCTTATTAGTATAGGCTTCGGACTGCATTATCTCAGACTCATGATGCGGGAATATGAGGTCCATACCTCCGCCATGTATGTCGATCTTTTCGCCCAGCAGCTTAATGGCCATAGCAGAACATTCAATGTGCCATCCGGGCCTTCCCTTACCCCACGGGCTATCCCAGGCTATCATCTCTCCGGGTTTTGATGCTTTCCAGAGCACGAAATCCATAGGGTTTCTTTTACGCTCGTCCACTTCAAGCCTTGCTCCGACTTTTAGTGCATCGTACGATTGATGCGATAAGACCCCTATCTCGCTTTTCATGCTGTCTATGCTGAAATAAACACTGCCATCCGATACATAGGCGTTCCCGTGATCTATCAGCTTCTCTATCATCTTTATTATCTCGCCGATATGATCGCTAACCTTCGGATGTTGATCCGCCCTCATCACGTTTAGCTTATCCATATCTTCAAAATATGCCTGTATGAATTTTTTTGAAAGATTAAGAGGATCGGCACCCAGTTCATTCGCCCTTTTGATTATCTTATCGTCGATGTCAGTAAAATTCTGGACATATATGACATTGTAGCCTTTATGCTTCAGGTATCTTCTTATTACGTCAAAAACGATATATGAGCGGGCATGACCCATATGACAGTTATCGTAAACGGTCGGTCCGCAAACATACATCTTTACGTTCTTACCATCTAATGGCACGAATTCCTCAACGCTTGAAGTCAGCGTGTTATAAAATCTCAAGGCCATTTTATTCACCGGTTCGATTAAACTTTACAAGTTATTATTTATAACAACATAAATTTATAGTCACCCATTTTTGTCAATGACATCAAAGTGGCGATACCATTATTACAGCAGGTTCAAAGATCCTCGGTTTTTTGGTGATATATACAATAGTGACTCTAAATATTTGATCTAAATGTTGGACTTTAATATGGTTTTTAGTTCGCTAAACAGGAATGATATCTTATTGATCTAATCATTCCGGTAATATTTTTTTTATAAATTTCGGAAGCACTATCACGATAATGACAAGGACAATGCTCATATAAAAAGTGGCTGACCCCATGTTCGTAAGGCTGCTCCCGAGCATCGTCAATGCGAAAGCACCCGGAAATGCGCCTATTATACTGCCTTTTACATAATGGTCGATTTTAACGCTTGACGCTCCCGCAAGATAGCCGACCACATCATATGGGATTACAGGTATGATCCTCATTATTGCGACATAATATACGCTATTTTTTTCAAAGCTGTTGCGTAAGCCGATAAATCTTTCTTTTATACGCCCTTTCACATAATCCCGGAAAATATATCGTGATATGATATAGGTCAAAGTAGCGCTCAATAAAAGCCCTAGCATAGAATAGAACAGGCCGTAGAACATGCCAAATAAGAAACCTCCGGCGACAGTGAACGGCGTGACAGGCAAAAATAAGAAAGGCCTGATGATGTGGATAAGGATATACACGGCTATGGCGAATATGCCAAAAGCCAGGACAAATTGTTTTATACCTTCGGGAGTTATATTTTTGTATGCGCTTATGATGTGTTCCGGGCCTAAAAATAATGCCAGTATTAAAAGCGTCAGGGCCCAGGCAGCTATAAGTGCCGCTCTCATGCTATACAACGTCCTGAAATCCACGAAATGTAGTTGTATAAAATATTATATATATGAGTCGGTCGTTAACTAAATGTCTTTATAAAAAATATGGCTCACTAGAAACTATTTAGGAGATTAAACCGATTTATTTTTGGAGGTAGCCTTGTCGCATCCGCTGGAAGCATATTTTTGCGAGACCAAGAACGGGAACATACCTGATGAAAAGGCAAAGGATACTTTAAAAAGCCTGGTGAACGATGACAGGCTTATAAAAGATGTTTGCTCTATTTTTAACGAATACAATAACGTGGATACTGTATGCTATGCGGTCGGAAAGCTATACGATGTTAATGGCGAATCCTACGGGTGCATCACCATATTATCCGAGGACGTCTTCGCGCTGATAGGAAAGGAAGATCTTGAGCAGTCCCAGGAGAGATTTAACCATATACTTATCGGCTCCTATCTTGAGTACAAAAAGTATGGCAAAGACCTCGGACAGGAAGTCTTCGAGACATGGGATGAGTATGTGGATATTATTATGTCTAAGAACTTTTTATCGCTATATGAAAACGGCGTAAGAGCTAAACTCATACATAATACGAGCATAGCGAATACCAGCATGCCAGTGGTCGTATTTATATTATACCAAAATTATGATGTTATATACGGATAGTTCAGCGGTTTTAATATGATCCCGGGAAAAGATTTTGTCGGCGTCGGTGTCGGCGCAGTGATAGTTCGTGATGATAAAGTCCTGATGCTGTTGAGATCGGACAAATGCAGGAATAACGTCAACAAATGGACCATACCCGGAGGAATGGTCGAGCCGTTTGAGAAGCTGGAGGACGCGATCGTGCGCGAGATAGCCGAGGAGACCGGATTGCTCATCGAGTCTCTGTACCCTTTAATAGTATCCGATAGGGTATTTGACGAACAGCATTGGGTCAGCATATTATACGAGGCATGCGCGAATGGCGAGCCGGTAAATAAAGAGGCTGAAAAACATATACGCATAGAGTGGCTGAGCCTGAACGATCTTCCTGAAAATATTACCCGCCCAAGTAAAGACGCCATCCTGGCTTATTTAAACAGGCACAAGTTATAAAGTATCTTTTTATTACTTTTGCTTAATTTACATTTAAATCGCGATTTTTTGTATTATTTGATTTATAAATCGAATCCATATTCATATTCATGAAGTGGATGGCGATTGGGTGCATACTATTATTGATGAGTGCCGGTGTGGCTACAGGTGCTTCTAGCGGCAAGGCTCATTTCTCTATTTCTTACAAGGGCAGCTGGCAAAACTTTAATCCGGTGAATCTCGGCAGCGTGCTTGAAAGGTCATATAATGAGATCGATTATTATCTCGGTACATGTCCCGAGGATATAAAGGTCGTGATAATCAAGAAAAAAGAGATGGATAAGCTGGGCGAATACGTGGAGGCATTTTCTGCATGGAATAAAAAATCGAGTGCGATCGTAATAAGAGAGGAGACCCTGGATGACCCCGATTCGCTCGAGGTCGTGGTAAAACATGAGCTATGCCATCTTGGCCTTAATAATATTTTGGCGTCGAAGGAAGGCAAAGGGTTCGAATGGATGGAAGAGGGCATTTGCATGCTGCTGTCAAAGGAGCCGCTCGATGATGGTAAGGTCTCAAGGTCTATCATGAAAAACGGGTTCCTGACATATCGCGAGATAGCGAAATCGGTCGACAGTGATGAATATAGCGTGACAAAGAATGGATACATACAGTCTTACAGCCTGTGCAAATATATCGCGACAAAATTCGGGGTTAAAACGCTTATCGATATCTTTAAGCATCCGGGTCCTGACTTTGAGGATGCGTTTAAAGATAGTACAGGTGTCGATTTTTCGCGAACCTATAAAGAGTGGCAATACAATGTCATGGCGAGTTCTGCCAGGGATAGCAGAAGCGGCGTTAATTTCCAGCGTTCAATCGACCTGAATCTTTTAGGTGAATGGGATGAGATAATGGCCCGGTAAATTTTAAGTCCTAATAAGTCCTTGCATTAACTTGAAACCGGACGGATATGATGATAAAGATAGAATTCCCCCATAAGACCTACTCGGAAAATAAGATCAAGATAAAGCAGATCATAAAAAAATACGGTATGTCATGGGACGATAAAAAGAGCGGATGGGTCAATGAAGCCACCGGTGATGGCGTATACATAGATAAAAGCGTTATTGAGATGATACTGAACGACTCATTCTCGGATAAAATGCCTATGACCCTGTTTATCAGGTCGGATAACTCTGATTTTATTAAGGAAATGGAAGCAAAATGTAATGCGATCGGCGGAATATTCGTTCCGGATCAGTCCTCTTATGAAGCTCCTGAAAAACCAGTAGAGCAAGAAAGACATGTTGAAAGCTTGAATGATGACCTTAAAACATGTGATGTTTTTGTAAAGCTAAATATGCGGGATCATCGAGACTGTAACCATCCGGCATTTCTTGAAAAGGCATATACCGACCTTCAGGACATAAGCGGAAGGTGGGACCGGCGCAAAGAACAACTGGTGTGGGAATGTTCGCGTCTGGGCATGGATAGGTCTGTGATGAATGAACATTTACAGAGAGAAGAGATCATTTTTAGAAAGAATAACGCGTGCTGGATAACAGGAGAGTTCCCTTCCGATAAAAAATCCGCGAACATTGACGTGATAGTGACAGATGAGCAGGCTGAATAATCATCATCCGAAAATCGTTGTACATCACTTTTTTAGCTAAAAAAACGGCATATAGAAATATCTTCGTATTTTTAGAAACAAAACATTATTATACAGAATAATTTATATTTTAAACAAAAAAGTGCATCGGCACTATTTTTTAAGAAAACAAGCATGGAAAATAAATTAAAGAAAATGGTTATATATAAGTCAGTTTTATAGTAATAAAAAGGGGAGAAAGATATGAAAAGAAAAGCAACTAAGAAGACACAGACTAGAGAGAAGAAGAACTTCGGCCTTATAAGCGATAAGGGCGATGAGATAGGGACGTTCAGCGGTGCACAACCCAGGGATGCCGCTTTAAAGGCGGCAAACAGGGGATACACTAACATCGTTCTCAGAGAGAAGGGCACTAAAAAGCTTCACTATTTCACCGGCAAAAAAGAGCTGGTGCCGGTGCCCAAGAGCGCGCCTTCGTGGATAAAGGAATCCGCTAAAAAGAAAGGCGGTAAGATCAGCAAAGCCAATGTCTCTAAGGTCGGTATAGCGAACCTGGAGTACAGCGAACTGGCAAGGAACCCAAAGGAGCTTTTTAAGGTACCTAAGGTCAAGGCATCCAAGAAATGAACTAAAAATCACACAATTCTCAGATACTTTTTTCTTTTTCTCTAGTTTTTTTTGGCATACAGTTATAAACTACTGGGTAGATTTTGTTTCATTGAAGTATGTGACATAAAACAGGGCGCTCTATGCTTTATATATTGTCATGTCACTTTTTTGATAATTGATAGATCTATTGTTTTCAAAAGCCATTACATGATTTTCGTTTGTTCGGTTATAACTATGCTATTTCGTGATTAATTCGGCATAGATTGATTAATAAGTAATATATATGGCTTTATTAGTGATGTTTATGGCAAAAAAGGAATCGAAAGGAGAAATCAGTGTAAGAGAAGCGGGAAGACGTGGTGGCACAACTACCAAGGAAAGGCATGGACCAGAATTCTATAAGCAGATCGGCCACAAAGGCGGCCAAAAAGTCAAGGAGCTTATAGAAAGAGGCAAAGCTGCCGAGAAGTAAGTGCCATAACACAGGCTTGACCTATCAGCGCATATTACGCTGAATAAATGTAGGGGATGATTTTTTTCTTTTATTAAAATTTTTGTAAGTAGGGTCTTATAACTACAAATGACTAATTATTAAACGTAATATTTAATATAAAGAATAGATTTGGATAATTTCTTTGTATCGAATCACAAAGGTTAAGTACTAATACGAATATTATTGGTTTGTTCCATAGCATACTAAAAGCCTATTGAAAAATGGCTTAAACACGATGCGGCGGGAAATATCCAGCATGCCCGCCGCATAAGTGGTTTGAAAGGAACAAGACATGTTTTTATTATCATACGATCAAGCACATTGACCGGTCATTGAAAAGTGCAGGGAGGGTGAGTTGAACACCCACAAAACAGATCTGCAGTCTGCCGCATTAGCCGCTCTGCCATCCCTGCATGTGTAATATAAAGAATAAAGTACTGATATACTGCATTTTATTTATATTTGTCGATTGATATAAATTTTATTATTCGTTTAATAATACTACCTATTATCTCTGACAATATAATAGCTTACCATAATAACTTATTATATTTTATAAAATTCATCGCTATTTTAATGATAGCTGAGTGGAACGAAATATAATTACACATACATTTGGATTATAATTCATTAAATAGACAAATATAAAAACATTTATTATATATATAACCCTTTATTTTTATGGGGTGGTTTATTGAGCCTGAAGGATTTATTATTTTCATCCGATGAGAGACATAAGCTGGCTTTTCCGGCGATCATTCTCTTTAGCATAGTAATACTGATCGCACTGGCATTGATAGCTTTTAACGGTTTTAGTCAGTCGGATACGTTAAAAGATGCTATAAAGAGCAGTAAGATAATGGGTAAAATTGGGCTTGTAAAACAAAACAAGATAGCGGTCATATATATTGATGGCACTATGGTCTCTGATAAGTCATCCAGCGGCGGTGCAGCGTGTTACTCAAGCGATGTGGTGCGCAATCTGATTAAAGCTTCCGAGGACCCGGAAGTAAAGGCGATCGTTTTAAGGGTCAACTCACCCGGAGGGACACCTGTGGCTGCTGAAGAGATCATATTCCAGATGCAGAAAACAAAAAAGAAAAAGCCAATCGTAGTTTCGATGGGGGACATAGCCACTTCAGCGGCGTACTATGTATCATCGCAGGCTGACAAAATAGTGGCAAACCCGGACACTTTCACAGGAAGCATTGGCGTTATCTGGGTGTTCAAGAATAAAACAAAATACTATGATGAGGAAGGCATCAATTTCTACATAGCAAAATCCGGGGACTATAAAGATGTAGGCTCCGACTGGAGAGGATTGTCCGAAGAGGAAAAAAATTATGTCCAGGACATCATCGACGAAAGCTATGAACGGTTCGTATGTAATGTGGCCTACGGCAGGAATCTGTCAGTGGATGATATAAAAGCGATAGCGGACGGCAGGGTCATTACCGGATCCAAGGCCAAAAAAGTCGGACTTGTGGATGAGATCGGCGGCCTGTATGACGCTGTGTACCTTGCAAAAGAACTGGCTAAAGTGGACGGTAAGATAACAGTCCTTTTTATGAATGAGCCGGACTAAAACAGGCATATGGGAGAATTAACGCCGGTATCCCGGGATATCGGCTATATTCCCATATACGATTAATTTTTTATAATGTTGTCAAAAATCTTTATGTGCTGTTAAATAGCTTAAGATTAAATACTCTATATCCTATTTATGGTTGAGATAACATGACGATAGTTCCTGATTCAAGACTTATCATCGCCCTGGACGTCACAGACAGAGAAGAAGCGCTTCAGATCTCCAGGAAAATAGGCGGTCTCGTCGATGCGATAAAAGTAAATTACCCATTGATATTATCCTGCGGCCTCGGCATCGTGCCGGAGATCAAAAAATATGCGAATGTCATAGCAGACTTTAAAGTGGCTGATATCCCTAACACGAACCGGCTCATATGCGAGGAGACTTTCAAGGCCGGCGCCGATGCCATCATATGCCAGGGCTTTGTAGGGAACGATAGTGTTAAAGCGTGTGTCGATGTTGCGGCACAATTCGGCAAGGAAGTATATGTTGTGACCGAGATGAGCCATCCCGGCGCTATTGATTTTATACAAAAGCATGCTATGGATCTTGTGGACGTCGCGATAAAAAACGGGGCGTCAGGCATAATTGCGCCCGCGACCAGGCCTGAGAGGTTATCCGAGATAAAAAGGAGATCAAAGGACTTAAAGATACTTTCTCCGGGAGTCGGTGCACAGGGGGGCGATGCCCGTACCACTTTAGACGCAGGGGCCGATTTTATCATAGTGGGAAGAAGTATATATAATGCAAAAGACCCATATCAAGCAGCGATAGACCTGATAGGACAACTGCGCCGATGATGACAAAAATATCCTGATCAATGATGATCCCTATGAGTACTGAGGCTATGCAGTTTCATTAATACTGTCAGTACTTTGATCGTTATCGGCCGGATCAAATATTTTTTTTATTTTTCCATACCGTCGGATAGTCATCACGCATTAAGGTTAATAAAATACTTAAGATACAGATAACCCAGGAATATGATAATGCTGATAATCAACAAAAAAGCGTCCAGATATCCTCTATCCTTTTTGGACATCCGGTATTTAGGCTTATATAATTCCCCGCGGATAGTGAGACCGCTGTATGTTATCAATACAAGGGCAGTGGGCACATCGATCCACGAGTGAATGGCCTGGACCAATACCTGTTCAATAATACCGCTAGAGCCCAGATTGCTGACCATTAATTCAACGGTCACATAGATGACCAGTAACACGCCGGATATCTTTCTTACATAGTCAAGGCTGCGCCTGGCCATATTTATATTATCACCTATATACAATTAGTACCTTAAGGCTTTAAAACTTATTGGCTTAGATAATATGGGATAATATCAGTTTAATCAATTATTTGAAAAAACTTTTTTAAAAAGTCAAAGATTGCGTTTAATATTTTGATTAAATATATCGGCATTCTACGCCTATTATTACCGGGATGGATAACTTGAAAAAAAGCGTGAATTTCCTCATTATCTTATTATTGACGGGCTCGTTCATGCTAAGTTCATGCGCTCTTTCAGTTAATATGCAGATCATACAGGAAGAGAGATATCAAGGCATCATCGAACCGGCACCGGTTTATGCCGTAGAGACCCTGGACAATTCCAAAATAATATTTTTGGAGCATAATTTACTTGCCAATGGTACGGTGGTTAAAGGAGATGCATATTTCAGGACCGTCGATTTCCCGAATTACTGGTTCAACGAAAACACGAGACAGCTAAATGGAAACATAGACTTTCCGATCAACGATTCATTAACGCTTGTATTCGGGGATATACTGACACTGACTGGCAATTTTGGCGCCGGCACCGGAAACAAATTATACGGGATCTATTCATTGCCCGTTAAAGCAAATGAAGCGACAGTTTATTCGGTCGACCTGTTCGGAAGGATAACCCTCAGCATAAATAACAGGATGATAATTTTAGCTCCAGGGCAATCATATTCCTATACCCGGAACGAGACTTTAAAAGACAGGAACGCCACAATAGATATTTCCTATACGCACACTTATATAAACAAAGGCATACTGGATAAAAATAACATCAGGACGAGCATGGTCGCGATATGACCATATAAGATAATATTATGCTGCCTGCTGCGATTCAATTTTACCCGAGAAAGCGTTCCTGACTATCAGTATGGGCACATCAATGTTCTTGCGTATCTCGTCAACGGTCGGGGAAGGTTTACCTTCGAGCTTACCAAGGATCACGACCTTGACATTATGAGTCTCTATATAGCGTATTATGCCCGATGCAGCTTCTCTTGCGGCCTTAAACTCTACATGGACGTCTATGCCGCTTCCTTTGAACCATTCTTCGAACGTCTCGATCTCCTTTTTCTTTTGAAGGACCATCTCCTCCGGCAGGTCTTCCCAGAGAGGTACCAGAGTAGGTGTCTCGACGATGTTTAATATAGTGACGCTGCACTTGTATTCTTTTGCAAGGTTGGTGGCGATGTCGATAATATGTCTTTCATGCGGCATTAGTTTGAATGACATCAATATTGTCGGCTCACGCTCGTCTATCTTTGAAACCGCAAGCACTTCTTTTTCAGGTATCCTGTGAATTTCCTTATTCGCGAACCGCGTATTTATCACATATATCAGCATGCCGATCGCTATCCATGATACTCCGACGATCAGGGTGATCCTCTGTGGTAAAATAACGGCGCATAAAGAGAAAGCGCAGGCTACGAACCCTATCAAGCCGGTCAATGGCACCTTGTAATGTTTCTTACGGAAATTAATATCGAATACGAAAGGCACCCTGAACATGGAGTCAAAATCCGCGTTCTTTAAGGCGATAAATGACAGGTTGATCAAAATATATGCGATCAGGGCACCAAATGCATATATGCCCGATAATATTTCCACCTTGACGAATATCAGGGGTATGGCAAGTGCCGGGAAAATTATCACGGTGAACCAGGGGGTCTTATATTTCGGGTGAGTCCAGCTTAAGATCTTCGGAAGCAGGTTATGTTTGGATAAGGAATACATAACCCTTGACGCGCCTATGATACCGGTGTTTGCAGATACGACGCAGACCAGGAATCCGGTGATACCGGTGATGAGCACAAGTGTCTCGCCATATACAGGTATTTCTTTTGCGAACGCTACCAGAGCATTTTCTTTATTTTCCGAAAGTGTTTCCCATCCGACCGAGCCGACGGACAGTACTGAAAGCAATAAACAGAAAGTGACGACCAGTATTATAACGACCTTGATCGCTTTTGGAATGGTGTGGCTGGGACGCTTGGTCTCCTCCGCCGCCTGTGTGATGGATTCTATGCCTATGAAGGCGATAGAGCTAAGGCCGATGGCATATGCGAAATTTGTCCATGTGCTCTGCTGCTGGAACTCAAGGGCCTGGCTTATCAACCTGTCCGTATTGAACAATAGCATGTAAGCAAGGATGCTGATTACGATAATAAGAAATGTCGCGAACACCGTAAGGATATTATTCAAAAAAGCGCTTTCGGCGATGCCCAGCAGGTTTAGTATGATCAATAATACGATGACGCCGGCAGCGATGAAATATACGTACTGGATATCCAGATGCAATACCTGATTAAGATAGAATGAGCCTACGATAGTGAATAACGCTATATCCAGGATATAAGCCAGTATCAAACCCCATCCTGATACAAAACTCCAGAACTTGCCGAAGGCTTTTCTGGTAAAAGTCGACGCGCCGCCAGCCACAGGGAAAGCCGAGCCCAGTTCCGCGTATGCAAGTGCGGTGCATACATAAAGTATAGCCCCGATGAAGAACGCGACAGGAGTAAGGCCTGCTGCAAAAGCGGCTATTATACCGATCGCGATAAAGATATCCGCACCTACGTCTGCAAATCCCATCGCCAGAACGGAAAAAAAGGTCAGGTTCCTGCTCAATTTCATGATATTATTCACCTAATCGGATACGAACTCGCCCCTTACGATATTTAGCGCCTTATGCAGGTTTGATGTATCGTTCGATATGGATGCCGCGTCTTCGAGATTGATCGTCACTGCGAATCTCATGCCCTCCGGAGTCTGGCTATGCAGTATCTTCGCCCGCCTGTACCCGAAAATGTCCAGCTCTTCTGTGATACGGGAATATACTTTAGTAATATCCTGTTCCTCGACATTAACGGTAAAAGACTCCTGAAGTTTGATATAATCAGCTTTAGTATAATTGATCACCATAGATCTGACAATGATCTCATTCGGTATGCAGATTATAGAATTATCGTCGCGCCTTAGCATCGTGTAGAGGCTGCCGATCTTGAGGACCCTGCCTTTCTGGCCGATCACATCTATATAATCCCCTATCCCGAAGGCTTTGACGGTTAAAAGGCTTATTCTCGTAAAGAAATCTTTAATGAAATCCTTAGCGGTATAAAGTACGGTAATGGTTAATAGCGCCAGCATTACCAGTAGGAACATTGAATTGGTGATAATTATATAGACCAGTAGCGTAATGCCGACATATATTATAAGAACGGTGAATATCAACCGCATTGATTCTTTTGTGTCATCCGGGTATTCTACAAAAATATGTTTCACTACCCAGTCAGAGATCAATTTTGCAATTATCGATACTAAGATTATACCGATGATCAATACGATCTTATCGGTCTGGAAAGCCATGTCCCCGATCTCAAGCACGATAGTCACCAAGACATTATAAGTACATAACTTTTATGTTTTTGTCATTATAAGATATACGTATTGATTATTATTAAAAACATTTTTCTATAATCACGTCTGCATTTACCATGATGAAAAAACCTCGACGCTGTAAATTTTTACCGGTATCAAGGGAAGAGATGAACGCTCTGGGATGGGACGAGTGTGACATAGTGCTGATTAGCGGAGATGCATACGTAGACCATCCATCCTTCGGTGTCGCAATGATAGGCAGAGTGCTCGAGGATGCAGGATATAAGGTCGGCATTATCCCTCAGCCAGATATCAAAGATAAAAGCTCTTTTACCATACTCGGAGAGCCGCGATTTTGCTTTGGAGTATCATCGGGTAACGTCGATTCAATGGTCAGTAATTATACCGCAAACAGGCGTATCAGGTCGGAAGATGACTATAGCCCGGGAGGCAGAGGAGGAAAAAGGCCGGACCGCGCGGTAACAGTTTATTGTAACAAGATAAGGGAGACCTATAAGGAAAAGCCGATTATCATCGGCGGTATAGAGGCCAGCCTGAGACGTTTCGCCCATTATGATTACTGGGACGACCGGGTAAGGCAATCAATACTCGCTGACGCTCCGGCTAGCATGATAGCTTACGGGATGGCAGAAAAACCCATGATAGAGATCATGAAAGGGCTGGAAAAAGGCGATGACATAAGCGAGCTTACAAATATCCGGGGAACGGTCTATAAGACCAGGGAGATATCCAGACTTGAGGACTATGTGGAATTACCGGATTATAACGAAGTCTCAAAGAATAAGATATCCTTTGCTAACTCATTCAAAACTTACTCGGACGAACAGGACCCCATCCATGGAAAAACATTAGTACAGCGCCATCCGAAGACGATAATTGTCCAGAATACCCCTTCCTACCCCTTGACAACTGAGGAGATGGACAATATCTATGAACTGCCATATGCAAGAAAACAACACCCGTCATATAAAGAAGAGATCCCGGCTTTAAGGACAACCCTATTTTCTATAACCAGCCACAGGGGATGTTTCGGAGGCTGCTCTTTTTGCGCCATCGCAAATCACCAGGGGAGAATTATACAGAGCAGAAGTAAGGGTTCCATAATAAATGAAGCAAAACTGCTTACTAAAATGCCCGAATTCAAGGGAGTTATCACTGATGTCGGCGGACCTACGGCTGACATGTATATGATGGGATGCGCAAAACAGGCAACTCAGGGTACATGTAAAGACCGTATGTGCCTTTATCCGGAACCTTGCCCGAACCTGAAAAGAGATCATGAACATATAGTACAGCTCTTAAAAGCTGTAAAAAGCGTACCGGGAGTGAAAAAAGTCTTCATAGGCTCAGGGATAAGATACGACCTGGCTATGCTTGATGAAAGCTACCTATACGAGATATGCAAGAATAACATAAGCGGCCAGCTTAAGGTCGCGCCGGAACACGTCTCTAAAGAAGTCACGGATCTTATGTGCAAGCCTTCCATCGAGAGGTACAGGCAATTTGTGGAGAAGTATAGAGAGCTAAATAAAAAACTTGGAAAGGAGCAATATATAATACCATATTTCATATCGGGACACCCGGGAGCGACACTTGAGTGTGCCATTGAGCTGGCAGAGTATGTTCGCGATATGGGATATTATATAGAACAGGTACAGGATTTTACACCGACTCCGTCAACCCTTTCCGGATGTATGTATCATACCGAATATAATCCTTACACGGGGAAGAAAGTATACGTGCCAAAAAGCAAAGAAGAAAGAAGGATGCAGAGAGCGCTTTTACAATATAAGAACCCTGATAATTATGATCTGGTGAAAGAGGCGCTTATGAAGGCCGGCAGAAAAGACCTCATAGGCAATAGTGAAAAATGCCTTATCCCGAGGTCAAGGCCTCTCGGGTACAGGAGAAAATAGTTTAATTCTTTACCTTTGAATAATTATCCATCATCTTAAATATGCTGCTGCGGTTTTTCTTTATCAATAATATCCTGTATATGTATGGTTTTGCATTCTCGTAAGAAAAGGTATGGTAATTGCTATAGTATGCGGTCGTCAGTATCATAGAGACCATATAACTTTCTCTCGTTTGGTCATCCTCGTTTATCTTTTCTCCGGGCCTGATGCGCTGTATGGAACATGTCTGCGGCATCTTCGACTTCAGGTATTGTATGCTACCGAACATAGTGGATGGTGAGTTCTTACATATTCCGGGCTTTACAAAATTGATCGAGCATAGATTATCCTCGAGGAAACAGCACCCATCTTCACCCCTTTTAAGATATGGCATCGGAATATTGGTGTCTCCGCAGGGTACCTCTATACAATAATTACTGAAAAAGTCATCAGTGTCCATATTCAGGTAATCGCTTATCCGGTAAATATCATCAAGCGTCAAAGGTATCTGCTTGTTCGTCCTGCAGCAGTTACCGCATTGTCTGCATTCGAACTTTTCAGTGATATCCTGTTTTTTGATAATTTCCTGATACATAAGACGACCTTTTTAGATGCATAAGATGTATCGAATAACTAATCTTTGTTAAGATAGTTATGATAAATCGCTTGATTTTCTGCATTTATCACGAAACTAATACAATTTAAATAATTAAATTACTAAAATATTAGAGCAGTTATCTTAAGCAAGCAGTTATTGAAATATGCTGTCGATAATTTACACATTATGCTATTTACTCATAGGATGGGTGCGGCCGTACATCTCTTTGAGGTCATCCACACTATAATGAGTGTATATCTGAGTCGTGTTAAGGGATGTGTGGCCGAGCAGTTTTTGTATGGCGACGACATTGCCGCCGTTTTGTAGCATATGGGTTGCAAAGCTATGCCTGAGTTTATGAGGAGTTATCTTTTTATTGATGCCTGCTCGCGCAGCAAGCGATTTAATATCTCTCTGTATCGTCCTGGGAGTCAGGTCAAATAATTTTTCTTCCCCTTCCATTTTTGTACAATATTCCTGTAGATCCCCTACAAGGCTTTCAGGTATCAGGACTATACGTTCTTTTGCACCCTTGCCAAACACTTTTATTGTATATCTTTCAAAATCGATATCTTTCTTTTTTATGTTGACTAGCTCAGACACCCTCACACCCGTGGCATATAACATTTTTATTATTATTCTGTCCCTTGTTTCAATGGCTGTCGAGATAAGATCGTTTAGTTCGGATATAGTAAGATATACAGGAGCTTTTTTATCTATCTTTATATTATTGATGCCTTTTGTCGGATTAGCGTCGACATACTCGTTTTCCAGCAAAAAAGAGTAAAATGATTTTATGACGCTCAAAATATTGGAAACAGTAGTCCTTGAAAGGTTTTTCTCGAACATCAGGTAGTTCAAATACCTGATTATTTCCGGACGTTTAACTGTATTAAGAGGCCTTCCGATAAATTTCTTAAAATTGTTCAGGATCAGGTTATACTGCTTGATCGTACCAGGACTTGAAGATAATCTTTTTTCATCGATGAATAACTCTACCTGGTTCATATATCTTCCCTGCCTTATACCCATATTAATTAAAGTGATAACATATTTTAAAACTTGCCGGTTAACCAGTTGATATATTAAAGGATATGGTTATAGGCTAATAATATCCCATGTGAATTAACCAAATAATGCTTAATTCATAATGCTCCTGTTTAAGAGCTTATTTATGTCGTAAAATACCTATTTTGCGACATCATTATTTTTAACAGGTAAAACAGTAGGCATATCATTTTCAAGGATAATAATATTACATAATTATGAAAATAATTATCGAAAATTTACTTATTGAATAAAAAAATATATACAATATATTATACTAATTACCATAGTAAACGTAAGCCAATATACCTAGGGTAAACAGGCAATAAAAATATTAATAAAAATAATGATATTCTAAAAATATTATATGTAAATATTTAGATATGTATAATACATTATATACATATTATGTATTACTGTAATTTGTATATTAAGTATTATACATATTATATTAGACATTAATAAGCTTTTAATTACAATATAATAAAATAAATTATATCCTTGAAAAGTAGATGAGAGCTTTATCCTTTACCAGACAATATATTAGCCCAAGTTCAAGTTTATATACCAGAAAGTAAGATACTATTTGTATCATGGGGCTTTCAAAATGTTGACCGACGCGGAAATAAAACGAATGCAATTCTTATTACAATTAAGAGAGACTCATTTTACAGACGGCATCAGGAACATGGATTTCTCCGGCGCCGACCTGAATAAAGCGGATCTTCACGGCATGCAGCTCGTCAACGTTAACTTTGAAGGCGCCATACTTGACGGCGTAAACCTCTATGATTCCCAGCTCGTCAATTGTAATTTTAATAACACAAGCCTAAAACGTGCGATACTGAGGAAGTCAAGCATACTGGACTGTAGTTTTAAAAATTCTAAATTATCCCAATCAGATTTAAGTGATTCGGGGATATACAACTCCAGATTTATTGATACAGATATGCATTTTACGAAGCTCATAAATTCAAAGGTCGTTAATACTACATTTGAGAACTGCCTGTTCTCAAATTCCAATATATCAGGCATATGCATGACAGGCATAATAATGGACCGATGCGACCTTCAATATTCTATCATCGACAAATCATTCATCTGCGGATGCACATTAATGAACTCTAAATTTAATTATGCGTCACTGAACAGTGCCATAATATATGACAATAAGATCGAAAATTCTGATACAGAGAATGTTTTAATGCTTGATGCGAAAATTGACCAGAACTTCGCAAAATTAAATAATATAAGACAGATAGACGTTAAGATCATCACATAGACTAAGTTTTTTTAATGCGCCTGAAATTTTCTTATTATACCAATTAATTTTTAAAAAAAAATAAATCCTATCACAAAAAAAATATACGGCTACAAGATAACCGCATATATTATTTTACGATAGGGGAAGCAGACTGATCGAAAGGATTAGTCCTCATAGCCAGCGAGAACAGATAGGGGTAATTATTCTTCATATGCATCATATAATTAAGCCATTCTTTTACCAGTAATGTATATGCCCTTTTAATATCCCCTGCAAGATGTATATAGTCAGTATCCGGCAACCCTTTAAGGCTGGTTCTCGACTGCAGTTCCTCTGATAAATGGAAAACCGACCTTAAAAGCTCTGTAAATGTCTCATGCTCCAGCAATACAGGGTTTTCAAGCAGCCTTAACAGAAAATCCCTGTTTTGCAATAAAGTCTCATTTACCCTTTCTATGTCAATGTTTTTAATGTCGACATTATAGTCATATTTATTCAGTTTCTTCTTTACCCGGTTGAATTCCTCTTCTGTCCACTCATTTTTAATAATAAGTTCATTCTTGATCTTATCCAGGTTCGGGTCGTAATCGGAGAAATATACAAGCAGGTTAGTTCCAACTACACTATAGAACGCTCCAATGACCATGTTCAATTTTTCGAGCTTTTCACGCTTTTCACGTATTTCCAGTAACTGGTCGATTATCAATGTTACCAGAACAACTTCGAGCGGTATTAGTCCCAGATAGAACAAAACGTATTTAGAAAGGAAGTAGCTATCATGGAATATATATAAATGCAGGCCAAAGACTATTATGGTGAATATCAATAGTGCGGCTGCGATCCCTATTATCCAGTGGATTCGCTTCATTGTACAAAACCTCGGATCATTCAAATCATCTAATATATTATGGCTTAATTTAAAACCGTATCGATTAAGAGGTCTACGCTTTGAGAATAAAAGTATGCGGTATCCGGGACATTAATGATGCAATGACATCCATAAACGCGGGTGTCGACGCCATCGGATTCCTTGTGGGCATAACACATGAAGCAGAAGACCGGATTGAGATAATATCCGCAAAAAAGATCATTTCATCGTTGCCACCGTTCATAACATCTGTTGCCGTAACACATCTTCAGGACCCTTACGAGATCATAGACATCATGGAAGATACCGGCGCAAATGCAATACAGATACAGAATGATGTCACTCCGGAAACTATAGAGACCATAAAAGAACGGTCAACCGGTCAAAAGATAATTAAATGCATACATGTAACTGGGCCGGATTGTATTGAGAATGCGATGATATTTGACACTGTAGCCGATGCGTTGATACTTGATTCCAGGACGCCGGGAAGACTTGGCGGCACAGGTAATGTACATGACTGGAACATAAGCAAGGAGATAGTAAAGAAAGTAAAAAGCCCGGTAATACTTGCCGGCGGCTTAAATCCCGAAAATGTCAAAGAAGCGATAGAGAAAGTACATCCTTATGCAGTGGACGCAAATTCGGGACTTGAGAATAAAAACGGTTATAAGGACATCATTAAAGTGCGGGATTTTGTTAAAACCGCTAAATCTTTTTTATAAATGCAATAAACCAATATTATTCTTAATAACTACTAGAAAAATATATTTATCATGAATAATATTTATATATATTATTAGTATTTAGAAATTTGAAAACTAATATAAATAAAAAAATGAGTGTTAAAAAGGTGTATAAAACGTGATGGATCTTGAATATACATACGTTGAATGGTGTGATGAATTCGCAGGACATGTGATCGAAAGGATATATAATTGTATGGATTGCAATTATGTATTAAGACCTAGCGAACAGCGCCGCAATATAGTATCAAGGTCTATATTGTGTCCCAGATGCGGTAGCCCGAACCTGATGGTGACATTATGGGACCGCACGGAGAGTTGTGACTTTACGGCCTGGGAAAATGGCTGTTAGATCGCTATCATAGATTCAGAAAAATAAATTTTATGTTTTTCTTTTTTCCAACATTTTCAATTTTTCTTTTACCTCTAAGAAATCAGGATTAATCCTTTCTGCTTCTTTAAGCTCCTTTATCGCCTCATTTATCGATCCTTTCTCAGCAAGATGATTACCAAGGTTATAATGGGCTTCGTCAAAATCAGGTTCAAGTCTAATCGATTCCATAAATTCTTTGATCGCTTTATCTATCATGCCATTCTGCGAAAGAGCCAATCCGAGCTTGTTATGGTATTCTGCATTTTCAGGTTCAAGCGATATTGCTTTATTATATTCCATTATAGCATCTTCGAATTTTCTGCGCATATGAAATACAGTAGCTTTATTGTAATATGCTTCAGCATAATCCTGCCTTAGATTTATAGCGATATCAAACTCCTTAATTGCTTCTCGATAAAGACCTTTTTTACCCAGGGCGATACCGAGGCTATTATGCAATTCCGGCACATCAGGGTCTTTTTTTATAAGTTCAATATATTCTCTGATCGTCTCATCTATCTGGCTTATCATAAATTACTATACCCCAATAATATTATATTTTATTAATATATAAAAATTGCATTTAAATAAAGACATCTATTTTAGTGTAAAGCGGATCATATATTTATCAGGGCACTTGTTACCAAAAATCCTTTATAATATTTCCCTGCAATATTACAATTTTGTATATAGGTGTATTGAGAGATATTGATCATTATGGCGGGAAGTATAGATCACGATCATGAACATGGTCAAAGGGAACATTTTTTTAAAGATAAGGATAAAACTATTTTATTTTTAAACAATACAGAAAAAGAAGACATCAATAAGATCGGAGGTAAAGCGCTAAACCTTTCCATTTTGATAAAAGGAAAGTTTCCTGTGCCTGAAGGTTTTGCCATCACTGTTGACATTTATGAAAAATTTCTTTTCGAAAACGGATTAAAAGAAAAAATAATTAAACGCCTGGATAATTGTGATATAAGTAATGAGACAGAACTACAATCCTGTTCTGAAGAAATAATACAGTGGATAAACAATGGCCGCATACAGGAAGAAATTTTAAATGAAATCGAGAATACGATAAAGATCATCGACGACGATACCTTATGGGCGGTGCGCTCTTCTGCCGTGGCCGAGGATCTGCCTGAAGCATCATTTGCCGGCCAGCAGGACACATTTTTGAACGTGAGGAGAGAAGATGTGCCGGAATATGTTAAACGATGCTGGGCTTCGTTCTGGAACTTCAGGGCTATCGCATATCGGCATCAGGCGAATATACCACAGGTAGATTCCGGGATCGCTGTGGTTGTACAAAAGATGGTAGATGCAAAGATATCCGGCGTTATGTTCACCGCAGATCCCGTAAATCCCGTGAATGATAATATTATTATAGAATCTAGCTGGGGACTCGGTGAATCTATAGTTTCCGGCATAGTAAGCCCTGACAAATTTACCTGCGATAAAAAAACAGGCAATATCACAGGTAAAAAAGTCAACAAAAAAACTAAAGGCATATTTTTATCCATGGACGGCAAAGTCGTTGACATTGAAACGACAAGACAGATGTTACCGTCCCTGACAGAAAACGAGGCTAATAAGCTTGCGACGATAGGAATGGAAATAGAACGTTATTTCGGGTCCCCGCAAGACATCGAGTGGGCGATATCCGGGGAAGATATCCATATTTTACAATCAAGGCCTATCACGACTCTTGAAAAGAAAAATGAGACGTTATGGACAAGGGCATACGGTGATGAATACTGGGCGGATGTGACATCGCCTTTATTTTTCTCTCTGCTGGGCGAATATCTATCCAAATACGTTCTTGGCGAAGGAAATCAGATCATGGGATATCATGAGCTCAGAGATAAGCAGCTATTGAAACTTCACAAAGGGCATATCTACTTTAATTCCGAAGTGCTCGAGATAGTGTTCACATTTAATCCGAAGTTTTCAAGGACGAAAGAGCTGCTGAACTATTTCCCGGAAAAAGACCAGCCAAGGATACAAAATGCCCCTACGAAAATCTTCAGGAGGCTGCTGGCAGAGCTAAGGATCGCTATCCTTGACAGGGACGGTATGATAACAAAGACAAACGATGCCTACAACAAATGGGCTGAAAATTATATTTATGTGATGAAGAGATATGACGCCCTCGACCTGAAAGAGTTATCCGACGCAGAGCTTTATGACGAATATAAAAATATGGAAAACGCGTTCATAAAACATTTCCGGCTGATACGTTACGGGATGGTCACACACAGCATCGGCACCAACTTAATGATAAAAAGATGGCTTACGGACTGGCTCGATGATAAGTCCGGCCAGCTGTATTCCGGGCTTATATCAGGGCTCAAGGAGAACAAGACCATACAAACCAATATCGCGATCTGGAAGGTCTCAAGAGCGATAAGGGAATGCTGCGATGATATCGATCAACTGTTGAAAGAAGATCACAATAGCTTCATTGACAGGATTCATACCGATCCCACGATGAAAGAAGCGTCTTTAAAATATGACGAGTTCATCAGGGAATACGGCCACAGGTCCCATACAAGGGAAATCTATTTCCCGAGATGGGCGGATGACCAGTCCCTAATCGTCGACGTGCTTAAAGCATTATTATCATCTCAGGATCTTGACCTGGTAAAAATCGAAAAGGAAAAGATCCAGGAAAGGCTAAGTACGGAGAAAGACGTTCTTGATAAAGTTTCTAAGCTTAAGTTCGGCTTCTTTAAAAGGGCTATCTTTAAGATAGTGTTAAAATATGCCCAAACTTACCTCATATTCCGTGAAAACCAGAGATTCTACCTGGACCATATCCTGTTCAGAGAAAGAAGGCTGTTCATGGAATATGGGAGAAGGTACGCTGAAAAAGGGATCATCGACGATATTGAAGACATATTTTTCCTGTCGAAAGAGGAAATTTTCTCTATAGGGCGCGGAGAAAAATCCCCTGAAAAAGAAGTCATAAGATACAGAAGATCGGAATTTGAGAAATATAAGGATATATTGCCGCAAAAATTCCTGAAGGGTAAAACGGAATTTGACGATACCGTGATACATGATGAAAATATAATGAGGATCACAGGAACATCCGCAAGCCCGGGTATAGCAACAGGCATCGTGAGAGTCGTTGAATCGATTAAAGAATTGTCAGTTGTAAAAGAGAATGAGATCCTTGTTACGTCAAACACCGACCCGGGATGGACGCCGGTATTCTCAAAACTCGCAGGGCTTATCACTGAAACGGGCGGCATACTCTCACACGGCGCGGTCGTGTCGCGCGAATATGGCATACCTGCAGTGACAGCTGTAAAAAATGCTAGAAAGCTACTGAAAACCGGACAAAAGGTCACCATAGACGGAAACGACGGCATAATATACATAATGGAGAAATGATCATGCACACTGACATTATACACGAATACGGTGAACACACAGAATGGAACGAGAGCTTCTATTTCAGCTTTTACGATAAACAAAAAGACATATGCGGGTTCATGAGGATAGGGCTGAAACCCAACAAGAATGAAAAAAGTGTTTTCTGCTTTTTTATGATGCCCGATAATAACCTGGTAGGCATAAAAGACAATGGCACCTATGATACTAATGAACTATCGGTTAAAGGTTTAAGTTTTAAGATGGTCAAACCGGAAAGATCATGGAATATTACATATTCGGGGATGATGGGGAAGATCATAGGAAAAACCGCAGAGCCGGTAAAAGTATCGTTTTCATTTGATTATGAAACTTTAAATGACGTTTTCAATTATAGAGAGTGCGTAAGCGGCATTAAAGAGGAAATATCGCAATGCGTGGCATCCGAGCACCTGGAACAATTCGGAAGCATGAAGGGCAAGCTTGTCATAGGCAATAACGAATACATGATAAACGGGCTTGGAGAGAGGGACCATTCCTGGGGTATCCGTGACTGGAACGCGCCGAAGATGTGGATATGGCTGACTGCGCAATTTTCGGAGAACTGTGCTCTCAATGTTACAAAACTCGTTGTGGAGCAGGGAGAAGTTGATGCCGGTTTCATACACATTGACGGGACGAACATACCGCTGGACGCCGCAAAGATCGATACTATCTATAACGAAGACGGAAGCCCTAGGTCTTTTGCGATGGTGCTTACGGATAAAGAAGGCAAAACATATGATGTTAATGCGAATATCATTAAAAATGCCATGCTGCCATTTGTAAGCCAGGACGGTAAGAACATTTCAGTCATGCACGAGACCCTGGCAAAATATGAATTCAACGGCCTGGAAGGGTACGGCATAGCAGAGTACCTTGTCAGAAAATCCTGAGCTTTTTCCCCATATTTTTTTATTTTTCAGTTCGGATGATCTGACCAGAAAAATAAAATGACCGTATCATAGCCTTATAGGAGGCTTCACGGTCACTTTTTCTTTTTCATTGACGATACCGCCATTCTTTGCCAGGTAAGATATCACGAACGCTCCTACGATAGATAAGAAAGCTGTACCGATATATGGCAATCCGGTATATATGTTAAATGCAAATCCGCCTACAGGGGGACCGAGTATTCTCCCGAGGCTGCTAAAAGAGCCTAAAATGCCCATCACAGCACCCTGGTTTTCGCTATCGGTGCCCTTTGAGACCAGCGAGTTCAGGCAAGGGTTCGCCAGACCGCTTCCCACGACGATAAGGCAAGTGTACAGCACAAGCGTCTCAAGACCTGATGCGAAGATCAAGAAACCGAGTCCAACGGCAACAATGATCAGTCCTGCGATAATAGTCTTTTCCTCGCCGAATCTCAGGATCAATTTACCCACAAGCACACCCTGTACTATGATACCCATGATGCCTATGAACGTGAATACAATGGCCATGACGCCCGGACCTGTCATCGTTATGCTGCCGTTAAAGAAAGGAATATCCGATGATTCCTCTGAAAGCCCGAACTTATCCATCACAAAGAACGCGAACGTGCCGTCTATGCATGCCCCTGCGAAACTTATGAGCAGCATCAGCAGGAACAATGCGCCTAAAGGTGTTTTTAAAGCCGCGATCATTGATATTTTATCAACGCTTTTATTCCCGGGGTTAAATGAGCGTGATTCGGGAAGAAGGATAAACGTAAGTACCATCGTGAATATGGCCACGCCTGCCGCCCCGAAGAATGGCGCCGACAGGCCCCATATTGTCAATACGCCGGATATGGCCGGTCCGAAAATTATGCCGAATCCAGAAGCCGCCCCCATAAGACCCATCAAACCTCCCCTCTCGGAAGGTTTTGTGATGTCGGCGATAAATGCTAGCACCGAGGGCCATATGCCGGCAGACAGGGCCCCTCCTATCAGCTCGGATACGAATAACATCCATAACGCTGTAGATAACCCGGTTATAGTAAATGAAAAGCCAAACCCGAATAGACCTATCATCATCACGGGTTTTCTGCCGATCTTATCGGATACTCTTCCCCAGAACGGGGCGCATACGAATTGCATGACCGAGAATGTGGCCATAAGAAGGCCTAACTCAAATGCGGTAGCGCCGAGATTCCCGGCATAATAAGGCATTACCGGTATGATAATACCGAATCCTAATGTAAATATGAACATTGATAATGCAAGGATAATCACTTGCTGTGATCTTACTTCCATAATAAATCACTTGCTTTAAATAAAATTCCCCGATAAATACCTTTCGTAGTATAACGGATTATACTTGTTTTTTAATCCTTAAAACCGGATATAAGGCGGGACAGAGTATAGAAAAGATCATTGATAGGATTCTTTTTGTACGTTTGATATTGCATTCTGTGCCTTGATATATCCAGGGTATATCATCAATGCTTTTTTATATTCCTTGATGGCTTCTTCTATCCTGACCATGCGCTGATAGATATTACCCTTATAGTAATGCGCGCAGGGGTCGTCATCGTTCAGCTTTATCACTTTTTCGAAATGACCCGCGGCTTTATTCGACTTTTTGTCTTCAAGATAAATGATGCCTAACTCCCTGTGAGCTATTATAAGGTCAGGGTTAAGTGTAAGGGCTTTCTTAAATAGCCTTACTTTTTCTTTTGTATTATCCTTGAAAGTTCCGCAGATATAATAAGAGAAAGCATTGGAGGGATTTATCCTTATGGCGTTATTGATCTCTGTTTCCGCCCCGGAACGGTCACCTTTATGGTAAAGGTTGATCGCATAGGCTCTGCATACCTCGCAATAGCTTTTATCGATCTCGTATGCTTTTTGGCTGAAATGAGCTGACTTTTCTATGAACTCATGCCCATCGTCCTCGTTTTCTTTTTTCCACTGCCCGATCATAGCATAAGCTTCGCTTAATCCTGCAAGGACCAGCGGATTTTCAGGAGACCTCTCCAGTATCTTTTCATATATGCTTATAGCGCTCAAATATCCTTTTTCCGTGAAAAGCAAAAAGTGTTTTCTACCCTCGAGATAATCGACGATGTATTGCTGTTCGTTCAGATCCCTCATCCTCAGCCTGTAAGTGTCAGTATCGATCTCGTTATTGGTCAGCTTTGACTCCAGATGCCTTTTATTCATGTCAATATCTTCGCGCAGCAGCTGGATATCGCCTTCGAATCCCAGGTCGTATTGTATGTTCTCCACTTTTCCAATGACATTGCCTTCGATTATAATGCCTATGAAATACATTATGACGAACTGTAAAGTGATAGGGATCAGGTATGGTAATTTCCATATGCCGATAAATCTTAAAGCATAGTAGATCGAAACTCCGATCAGCATCATTGATCCGAAGTAGATAGCATTTCTGATCAGGAACTCCTTATCCTTTAACAGAAGGTCAAAAAACCTTACCTGCTGCAGAGCTATGGGATTAGATAATATCTTTATAGGCGACCTCATCCTTATGATGCTGAATATCCTGTTCCCTGAGAGGAAATGTATGAACGTGATGTTAAAGCGGGAGTTAATGTGCGCGTTATAGTAATCGTTTCTCCGTATGTTAAACATCGATATCAGCCTATTGATGGGCTTAAGGACGTACTTCGATATTGGCTGCCGGAACGGGGCGGCCATACCTCCGAATATGTTAGAGATTATGAATCTCTGGAGATCTATCATAAAAAATATTTTGTCGATAAATGCAAAAAATATGGAAATAAATGAGATCTCCAGGAAAGAAAGGCTCTTTTCAGGAATGAAATAGTCATCCTTTCCGTTCCCGCTTGCAATGTTCCCGGTCTTATCGGCGATAACGGTATCGCAGTTCTCATCTATATAGAACCCGTAGCCACCGTTAAAGCTCGCGTTGTTTTGAAAAAGTACGCTATTGTTCGAGCTATTTATGTATATTCCATTATCTCGGTTATTTATTGCCGTATTATAGAGGATCTGATTATCATGGCTAAATGATGTGACATAAATACCGTCTTTCAAGTTGAAAGTGACCGTGTTATTTTTAAGGATGTTCGTCTTTGAAAATTCCACTGCGATACCGATCGAATTATGATCGAACCGGTTATTCTCCAGGTAGTTCTTATCGCTTGAACCCGCTACCCAGATACCTTTGTTCTTATTATTGCTAGCCTCATTATTTAACAGGTAATTCTTATCCGAGGAATATAGATAAATTCCGTTGCCGTCGTTGTAATTGATAATGTTCCCGGATATCAGGTTATTATTTGAAGAATCGATAAACAAGCCTTCATCATTAAATATTACCTGGTTTTTTTCAACGATACAATGCTCACAGCCATCCAGAATAATGCCGAAATAACAATCGGTTATCTTATTGTTTTTTATTATGGAATCATCCGAATTGATCCATAGACCGTAGTATTTCTTATTTTTATATACCGGATCTCCGCAGTCATATAGCTCGGAATTGATCAATTGAAAACTGCTGCCTTCATCCACTAAAAAGATGTACGGGTATTCCGCATTGGATGAGGATATCATGGAATCATTGATATATAATCTCCCGCCATCCATGACCTCTATCCTGTACAGCCTGTCATGAGACGCATTTATTTCCAGCGTTACGTTATCTAACACCAGCCATTCTCCGCGTTCTATGATGAGGTCTTCATCGAGCTTTATGGTGATATCCTTGTAAGAGTCGTATTTCGTAATGTTCGCTGCCGATGCATTACATACCGGTGAGAAAAAGATGATGAGAGTTAGAAGAGATAATACACTGAAAAATGAGAATAAATATCTCTTCATTTTGATACCCCTATGATAGTATAATACTTCGATAACAATAATTATTCATTTGATTAAAACTTTTCTTATTCATAGATAAATGGTCTGTACTATAAACTTATTTTCAAAATACATATTAACATAAAAAAGTACTTTGTGTCCCTTTATCGCCGTTGTACGCTACCGTTAAAAACTGCATGTAACATCTATTATGGGATCGATGTTCTGCCGTTGTGCCTGTCGGATGGCAGGTAGGCACGTAACCTCACAGAAACACAGAACCACAAATTTTTTTTAGAATTTAAGGTCACGAAAACCCAAAGGTTCACTCACCAAACCACAAATGGCTCCAGTATCACCGTCAACGCACTAAAGTCTCTAATGCACGGCTTAATGCTCGAAGTGCTCTAATTCACCAACGCTAAAACAAGACCCGAACATTCTCCAAAAACACTAAAGTTTAACTGCACGGTTGACGCTTACACGACAAATATATCACTGCTATAGGTCAAGGAGAACACAAACCGGGATATTAGACTTTCGTGCTTTGGGGAATGTTCGTGTCTTGTTTTAGCGTTGGTGACTTAGAGCAGGTTGGTGCGTTGAGCCGAGCGTTAGAGGTGTTAGTGCGTTGACGGTGATACTTGAGCCCTTTGTGGTTTGGTGAGTAAATTCTTAGTGCTTTTTGTGCCCTTAAAAAATCATATAAAAAAATTTTGTGTTTCCGTGTTTCTGTGAGGTTACGTGCCTGCCTGCCATCCGACAGGCACAACCATAAAAACTTCATCTCAAAGACCAGTAAGTACGACACGTACTTTCATTCTTAAAACCTGAGCAAGACCCCGTTCATCAAAGATTTTGCGGTTAATAGTTCGTGTTCCTTAGTCGCATTTGTGCCTTAGTCGTGAAAAAAGAAATAATATTTTCAGGAATTAAGAAGACATAGCACTTTAGGCAAACGATTATTATTGGCATTGTGTTTAAACAAATAAGCTCAGAAAGCTTTTTCTACCTCCTCTATAACGGTCTTCAAAGTCTTGATCCTTGCATAATACTTATCGTTTGATTCGATTATGGTCCAGGGGGCGTAAGTTGTGCTGGTCCTTAACAGCATTTCATCGATAGCCACAGCATAATCATCCCACTTTGATCTGTTCCTCCAATCCTCGTCCGTTATCTTCCACTTTTTATGCACGTCCTGTTCCCGGAATTTAAACCTTTCGAACTGGACGTCCCTGTCTATATGAAGCCAGAATTTGATCAGGACAGATCCGAAATCCACAAGTGTCTCTTCCATCTCGTTTATCTCGCCGTATGCCCGCTTCCACTCTTCCTGGCTGCATAGCCCTTCCACCCTCTCGACAAGAACCCTTCCATACCAGCTTCTATCGAATATGGTGATATGGCCTGCCTTCGGGAATTCCTTCCAGAACCTCCAAAGATAGTGGTGAGACCGTTCGTAGTCGTCAGGCGAAGATATCGGTACTACTTCATAGCCTCTCGGGTCAAGGTTTTCTGTCAGTCTCTTAATATTCCCGCCTTTTCCCGATGCGTCCCATCCCTCGTATACTATGATGATAGGTATTTTCTTTATGAATGCCTCATATTGTATCTCTTTAATCCTGTCCTGATAGATCTTCAGCTTTTTCTTATACTCGTCAGCCGTCAGGGATCTTGACATGTCAACTTTTTCCAGTATCGAAGTGCTCATGTTTTTTATCCCGGGGATCTCAGACCGGATATCCTGCTTATCGTTCGTTCTTTCCGAGTCCAATTGTTCCAGCTTATTTTCTATGGCTTTGATCACTGTATCGAAGATCTTCACTCTCGCGAACCTTTTATCGTTCGCCTTGATTATCGTCCAGGGAGCATATTCCGTATCCGTGCTTTCGATAATCTTCTCGATCACTGGAACGTATTTATTGTAATTTTTATGAAGGTTCCAGTCCTCTTTCGATATTATCCATGATGTAAGGGAATTTTTCTCCAATTTATCGAATCTCTTTTTTTGCTCCTTTTTACTGATATGAAGGAACAGTTTTATGATGACATAGCCTTCGTTAGCCAGTTGTTTTTCAAAATAGTTCACCTTATCAAAACATTCGAAATTCTTGACAGATCTTAAAGGGTCTTTCTTTTTTAAGTCGATGTCGAGTTTTTCTGCAAGTGTGCGCCTGTACCAGCTTTTTTCAAAGACAGCTATCCTGCCCCCGGCAGGGGTCCTGGTCCAGAACCTCCAGAAAAAAGGCCTTAATGATTCCTCTTTATCAGGCTTTGATATTTGATAGACGTTAAATCCCCTGGGGTCCAGAGGCAATATGAGATCGTTGATCAGCTCACCTTTTCCGGAAGCGTCCCAGCCTTCAAAAACTATCATTATGGGCACTTTTTTATCCCTTGCCTGCCTTTGAAGCTCACCCAGCCTTATCTCCAGATCAGGGAATATACGATCATATTCTTTTTTATCCATTTTTTTAGTGAGGTCGATCTTTTCAAACATCGGAATACCTGTGTATCATGGTTTTGACTTAAATGCTGTTTTCGTTCGCCCGAGTATAAAATGTATATTTTATCGGGAAATGATATAATTATTGTATCCGTTTATTATTTTACTTATACTATGTAGTAACAATAGCTCTGAAAACAATAAAAAGCCTAAAAATATGCAAGGCAGGCATTTAGATGAAGATCGCGGTAATGAACGGAAGCCCTAAAGGGGATAATAGTATAACTCTGCAATATATCGGCTACATTAAAAACATGGTCAAGGGCCATGAATTTGAAGTCATTAACGTAGGCCACGATATAAAAAAGATAGAAAATGATACTACGCTGTTTTTATCCATCATGGAAAAAATACAAAATTCAGATGCGGTGATCTGGGCTTTTCCTGTATACCATCTTTCGGTTCCGTCACAGCTTAAAAGATTCATCGAGCTTATGTTTGAGCATTACAGAAACGGAGACCTAAAAGATAAATACACGACTTCAATAACGACTTCGGCTCATTTTTTTGATAATCTCGCCCATGAATATATGCATTCGATATGCGAAGATCTCGATATGAGATATGTGGCGGGATTCTCTGCGGACATGATGGACCTGTTGAAAAAAGAAGAAAGGGACAACATGATCAAGTTCGCAAAAAACTTTTTAGAGCATGCGGAGAACAGGCTGCCTGTAGAAAAAAGATATCAGCCGATATCATATGATACTAAAGAGTTCATGCCGGCAGAGACCTCAAAGATACCAGCGGCTAAAGATCATAAGATAGTTCTTGTGACCGATGCGGGGGAAAATGATACTAACCTGAACAGGATGATCGAAATTTTCTTAAAAAGCATTCCGTGTAACGTTGAAGTAGTCAATATCAATGACGCTGATATTAGGGGAGGATGCCTTGGCTGTATGAAATGTGCGTATGACGGCACATGTGTCTATAAAGACGATGTGACAGGCATCTATAAAAATATCATTTTTCCGGCTGACGCCATGATCTATGCGACCAAGACCCGTGACAGGTACTTTTCGTCAAGGCTTAAGATGTTCTTTGACAGGTCTTTTTTTAACGGGCACCGGCCAATGGCTCAAAATAAACAGATGGGCTATATCATATCAGGCCCGCTCAGGCAGCTGAATACATTAAGGCAAGATCTTGAGTCAAGGGCTATGGTAGGTAACACTAATCTGGCAGGTATAGTAACGGATGAATATGATGACTCCGTTTACCTGACCTCGTTGATCCAAAACTTTTCAGGACAGCTTATAAAGAGCCTTGATGAGCAGATGAATAAGCCGCCTATGTTCCCCGGAGTCGGCGGGCACAAGATATTCAGGGACCTTGTCTATTCTTTAAGCGGCATATTCAGAGAAGACGATAGATTCTATAAAACCAACGGGCTATATGATTTCCCACAAAAGGACATCCGCGGAAGGGCTTTTAATCTCGCATTGAGATGGTCGTTAAAAATACCATTCATAAAGAAAGAGTTATACAATAACATGAGCAGGTACATGATCGAGCGGCTTAAAAAAATAAGTTAACAAAAGATCTAAATTTTTATTGCTGAACCAGATAGCTATCAGTAAAACTCATTTTTTTAAAACAAAATTTATCCAATAAATATTTAACATTATTAATGAAAATCAATAGTGATACAATGATACCTTTAAACCGGATCTCATCGCTGGATATCGACATATCGAAAGAAATAGACAGGATAATCGGATCATGTGGAAAGCATTCGATACCTAAAGACCGTGCAGCTATTCAAAAAGTATCTCAAACATATGAAAACCTAAAAACACTGGGATTTTTCGACCTTGTTGCCAGGAAATTTAATAATAATGAACATCTGACAAGAAGATTATTCCGGTATTATGACATGTTCGAGGGTGACGCAGTATCCGGAAAAATATTTTTTATCGTCGAATTCACAAAAGAGGCAATGGAAGCCTTTTTAGACGACGGCCAGGTAGCGTTAAAATTAAGAGAATGGCTTGTATCCTCATATAAAGAGCTATTTGATCTGAAAAATAATGAAAAGGACCTAAATAATCTGGAGCTGTGGAATAAAACATTTAGCGGGAAAAATTCTCGCTTACCTTCGGGCGTTAAGGCGATACCGTTCTATAAAGAGGATCTTTGCGACGGGATACCTGCATTGATCATCGTGCTCGTAAAGGAAACTGAACATAGTAATGCTTGACATAACGAATATTTAATAAATAAATATAGTAAACTCTTGTGTTAGATCTTATCGGTGGTATTATCATGGAGTGGGAAAAGGTATCGGACGAAAAAAGCGAATTACTGGGATCAAGCATTAAGGATCTTGTCACCGAAAAAAAGAAAATGTTCGGATGTCCGGTATATTTTGTCAATAATAATATGTTCACGGGCGTGCATGGAAGTAACATATTCTTAAGGCTATCAGAGGAAGATAGGGAAAAGATACTATCAGAATTCGAAAGCGTCAGTATATTCGAGCCCGTGAAAGGGCGAAAGATGAAAGAATATGTCGTACTGTCGCCAGCAATATTTAATGATAATGATCTTTTTAAACAATGGCTTTCACGTTCGCATGAATATGTTTCAGGTATGCCGGAAAGATCGCCTAAGAAGAGTAAAAGTAAAAAACCTTAGATCGGCTATAATTACATTTTTTGTCCGGCGGCACAATTATGAACATAGGCCGGATAAAAAATGTTAAAATATTCTTTTATTCTTCCCTGTCCAGCTTCATTATTTTATATGCTATTGCACCTATCACGGCAAGGATCATTCCCGGCAGTAACGTGACAGGGAAACAACAGATCACATGCCCGATCATCGTCGATAGTATCGCATCAACTGAGACTATGTTAAACGACGAAAATAAGCTTAATGCCATATCCACGATTATCGCTACAGGCCTGTGAATGATCTCGGCCACGACAGCAGAAAATGCCCCTATGCCGGCCGCATCGCTTTTTGTATTGATATACTCTGCAGCAAATTTTACCGATAACATCCCGGAAATGAGAAATACTATCAGTGTGAGGCTCATGAACAACAGGTAAACTACACTGAGCAAAGCAGTGTTCCCCGCGGAAGGTTCGGGCATGCTCATAGTAATATTTTCATTGCTGGTGTAATTGTCCGCCCAGGAAATAGCATCATCATTAAAGTCAGTGCCGCCGACGACATTGACTATCAGGGAGTTTATAATGGTAAGGAAAATAAGCGCGGCCCCGCATATGATACCTGCTTTTATTGCCTTTACATATTTTTCTTCCGTGAGCATACCTCCGCGATGATAAAAATGAAACGATTAACTGGTTATTAATTATTAAATAATGTTCACTGTTTATAACATTTATCGATATGACCGATACAAAGGTAACCAGTGGTATATAAAAAGGCAGGGATTTATTAAATGAAAATTATCCGGAGATGATCAAATGTCGTCTTCTTCATCGATGCTCACGATGTCCAGCGATTCGTCATGAAAGGGCTTAATATCCGAATCTATCTCGTCAAGACTGACATCTTCCGCGGAGTGAACATCTACGTCCGTATTTAATATGTTCGCCTTTTGCTTTCTGGCAAAGCAGAAATAGTTGGCGAAGTCATTCATATCCCCTATGATGACTAATTCATTCTTATGTGCGGCAAGCGAAATGTAAGTGATTGCTATTCCTCCTATATCTAATATAATATATATTTTTTAATAGGACAAATAGTTTTAGTGTAATAAAAAAAATGATATAAAGAAAATAATTATAATTAATAATAATGTAGATAATGCCATAAAAACAAAATTGGTCATTGTGCGTCCCGGATAATATTGTATTAGCATTACAGGATGTCGTAGATGATAATCACACAAGAACTTGGGATCATAAATAATGATTAAAAATAAAATGCCCTAAAGATCACGAAGGGCAAAAAATGATACTGCCCATATCAGTATCATTCAGTATACTGGATCGGCTTTTCGTTTATCATGTCCCATCTGGAATCCATAATGGCAGAAATGACCTTACCTTTAGATACGATTATCCTTGCATTATGGTGTGTCAATGCCTGTGTCACAGGAACCCCTGTGCGGTCACCATATCCGCCATGCGCGGACGTGAATTCTGCTGCAATGGCATATGTATACGGCATACGCAACGTATCCCAATAATAAACGTTCAGCGTATCAGGTATCCCGTCGAATTTATATGTCTCGTCGTTCATGACGAAATTTTTTGCCACCAGCACAGCATGATCAGGCGTATATATCTCATGCGGCTTTTTATCGGTCATGATGATCCCTGCAAGCCCTGCGACCAGGATCATCGATATTATGCTCAGCGATACTACGAACTTATCCATTTTATATCTCTATAAAGCATCAGACATGATGAATAATAAGCATTACTTTAGGTACGAAAAAAATGGTAGCTAAAAAAGATCAAACACCGGTATCCAGCTGCCTTAATTTATTCGCGATATCCGTGGCCGGAATGACATCGCCCGTATCACTTAAGGTCTGCTTGTACCTTATTATACCCGTCTTATCGATGACGAATACTGTGATCGCCAGTTCATCCTTATCGGCATTATATACACGATATTCGTCTATTATCCTGTGCCGGGGATCGCTTATCATCTTGAATTTTATTCCAAGCCGGTCGGATATTTCTTTCAGAGATCTTTCATCATTCATGCTGATAGCGACTACCTCGCCATCCTGATAACTGATACGGTTATAATCCCGGTTAAGTTCTTCAAGTTCCTTCAGGCTTATCTCCGAGCCCTTGCCCTTATGAAATAACAGGACAAGGTTACCTCTTCCCGTATACCCCCGGGAGTTAAAGGCCATCCCGTTGATATCAGTAGCTTCGAACATCGGTGCTATGATACCTTCATGGACTTTTACCTTACTTATACCGACCATAAATATTCACCAGAACGGAATCTGATATGCCGGTTTAAAAGCATAATTCAGGAAAAAAACAAAAGTTGTCATATTCTCTGGCTTTCACTCGAGATCATTTAGTTTTTAAATATATCAAGCACCAGAGCATACACTCCGATAAGCGAATATGCGCAGGATACCGGCGGCATTATGATCTTCAAGGCATGGCCTGGCTTTTATCGCCGAGCCTTAAACCTTTGTCGACATTATCCATAGCTTCCGTGTCTTTGATCCCGAATAATGATATCACTCTGTTGCGGGCTTTTTGTTTCGCCTCCTCATCGACATATTTGGAGACCAGCATTAAAGTGCCCATAAGCACTGTGATATCATCCGTATATCCCATACCGATCAGTATATCGGGAACAGCGTCCATGGCAAATATGAAATATCCCAGTGCAGCTATTATAGCCAGCCGGGACTTTATCGGCATTTTTTCATTCTGAAGGGAATAATACAGCACAAGCCCGCTATAGACTGCTTTCATACCGGCTTTTTTACCGTATTTTTTTATCTTACCCTGGAATGAGCTGTCAGAATAATGCTTTTCATACTCGACCATTATTTTATTATCCTCCGAGACCCTTTTTAACGTTCAATATCTACCATAACCCATACTTTATCTTCATTATCGTTGCGATGCATACAGTACTTTTTAATGATCAATTAATTAGATTCGCTAATAGTATAAAAACTAATTATTTAACTTAAATATAAACGATGACACATATAATATTTTACTTATGATAGCAGGTATACTGAAAAGATTTTATCCGAATACTACCATCAATGTACCCGGATAACTTATGAACAATGTTGATGATTTCGACGAAGAACAGGCTGCTGTATCGGTTTTTTCCTACCTGATAAGGGGGCTTGCCGGTGAAAGCCGGAATATTAACGAAGAGAAGAGAAAAGTCATCAAAGCAGAGCTTATAGAAAAAATGGCGCCCATGAAAAGATTATACGCCATGTCTGATGAATTATTCCCGATATACGTCGATTTTTGCATTGCCAATAAAAAATTCCTGAAGATACCTGAAACAATAAAAGTGTTCGGGGATGCGATATCGGCTAATAAAGTATCCGCAGGGGAAGAGAAGGTAATGATGGAATGGGTAAAGTACATTATGAACAATACAAAGACGACAGGGAATATTAAAACAAAAAGACGATAAGAATAATTTCCAGCCTATTACATAAAATATATAAAACGGTACATGTTGATTCGGATCAACACTAATTAATCAGGTCTGTATTCTAAAAATAGATAAAAAGCATTTATTAAATATTAATGAACAAATTATATCCATATATAAAAATATTAATTTTATAAATATTTGTATAAAAAAATTACCCATTTATTCTAATTAAACCATATAAAAAGTTTTAATACAGCGGGATAGCATAATAGCTAAATCTGGGATAAACGGGAAATGTGAAAAAGTTGTCGCCGGTTTTTAATGAGGATATAAAAGATGAAGATAAAACAAAAGAGCAACTTATAGCGGAGCTTGTCGAATTACGAAGACTGACAGCGAAACAAAACGGATCCTGGAAGAAAAGCCGTCCGGCAGAAGAGATGTTGAACTGGGAAAACATTCTCCTCCATAACATGTCCGATGGCTTACCTGTTGCAATATATTTTGCAGATCATGTCAATGATAAAATATTATATTTTAATAATAATTTCCTAAAATTATGGAATATCGAGCATCTGGAAAAAAAATTAAGATCAGGCGAGCTTAAACATTCTGACATAGTATCAAATTTATTATTACGGGTAAAAGATAAAGTATCATTTGCAAGAACAATGGAATTGCTTCAAAACGAAAATTGTAGCCATATAGCAGAGGAAGAGACCCTGCTGACTGACGGCAGGGTTATAAGGCTATACTCATTTATGATGAGAGACGCAGGTAACAGGTATCTGGGAAGATCATATAGTTATAATGATGTGACCGCGCGAAAGATCGTACAAGATGCGGAGAAGAAAAACCTGAACTTCCTGCAAGTGCTCATGAACACTATCCCGTTACCGATCTTTTATAAAAACCGGGAAGGCATATATATTGGCTGTAATGAAGCCTTTGAAAAATACCTGGGATTTGACAGAGACAGTATTATTGGAAAAACAGTATTTGACCTCGCCCCGGAAAATTTAGCGAAGATATATAAAAATGCCGATGATTCGCTCTTTAATTCCGGAGGTATACAGGTATATGAATCCCGGGTGAAAAATGCAGACGGTTCGGAACATGATGTCATATTCAATAAAGCTACCTATTTAAATCCCGACGGTAGTATAGGCGGCATGGTAGGCACAATACTGGACATAACCGAACGCAAACGATCCGAAAATGATATACTTAAGATGCACAGGGAGCTTGAAACGAGAGTAGCAGAAAGAACGTCAGAGCTAAAGAGGATCAACGAAGCGTTGCAGACGGAAATAAAAGAACGTAATAAGGCAGAAGAGGAACTGGAAAAAAGCATTAAAAAATATAAAGAGCTGGCAGATCTCCTGCCGCAGATAGTGTTTGAAATAGACATTAACGGCAACATTACGTTTGTAAATAAAAGTGCTTTTGGACTAACGAAATATAATGAAGAAGATTTCAAAAAAGGCCTGAATGCTTTCCAGATAATATCCCTGGAAGACAGAGACAGGCTTAAAGAGAATATGTCAAATGCATTAAAAGGTAATAGCGAAGGCGGAGAATACAGGATAAGAAGGAAAGATGGCAGCACATATCCGGGTATGATACACGCAAGCGTCATTTATCAGGATGACAGGCCGGCCGGGCTGAGAGGTTTCATAATCGACATTACGGAACTTAAACAGGCTGAAAAGCGCATACAAGCATCACTGGCTGAAAAAGAAGTGCTTATAAAAGAGATACATCATAGAGTAAAGAATAATCTACAGATAATATCCAGCCTTCTGAGCCTTCAGTTCGATTATATCCGGGATGAAAAAGACCTGGAGATATTCAAGGAAAGCCAGGACAGAGTAAGGACGATGGCATTGATACATGAAAAAATGTATCAGTCGAAGGACCTGGCAAACGTCGATATTTCAGAATATATGGATAATCTGACATCATATTTATTCAGGTCTTATGGAGTTGACAGGAATATCATAGGCCTTGAAATCGAATCGGGCGAAGTATATATGAACGTTAACACTGCCGTTCCCTGCGGGCTGATCATCAATGAACTTGTGTCGAACAGCTTAAAGTATGCTTTCCCTAATGGCAGAAAAGGTAAGATATCAATAAAGTTAAAACCAAAAAACATTGACAGGATGGTATTGACAATAATGGACGACGGCATAGGCCTGCCGGAAGAGAAAAATATCGATAACAATAAATCACTGGGTTTACAGCTTGTTCATGCGCTGACTGAACAGATAAACGGGTCCATCAGGCTTTACAGAAATGACGGCACAAGGTTCGAGATAGAGTTCCCGCATTCAAAAATATGATTGGTGTAGATGTTAAATTTTTTTTATTCATGGACCTTTTGTTCGTTAATTATCTCACCATTCATTATTTCATAAATATAGGTGCATCCGGTATTTACACAATGTACCATTGAGATGCTAACATCGTTCCTGACATCGTTGAGACTACTTTTTTTTGCTGTCATGTATATCACCAGTTTTACTATATTCTTATTAAATAATGATGATAATTCTTGCTGATAATATATATTATTTTTCTTAGCGTATTGAAAGTTATTAAATTCAATTACATCGGTTTACTAAAAAAGAAATATTTACAGATGGCAATAAAAATATTCGATGCAAATAGTATAGAATTGGACGGTATTTGTAAAAAAAACGGGATATAATATAGTTATATTGTGTATGTAAAAAGATTTTAATATATTTATAATAAAAGGACGCTTAGACCGTTAGATATATAACGGGAGCATAATTGAGAAAACAATAATATAATTAATTATTTTTGAAGGTATAATGACTCTAAAAATATAATAATTTTTTAGTTCTTCGGCTTTTTTTAGGTGATGTTCTTTGTGTTGTCCCTTTCGGATGGCAGGTAAACACTAACCTCACGAAAACACGGAACCACATAAATTTTTTTTATATGATTTTTAAGTGCACGAAATCACTAACGCTAAAACAACCTCCGAACCTCCCCCAAAGCACGAAATTATAATGGCACAGTTTGTGTTGCGCCTTATTGATCAACATTATTTAAAGTATGCTCGAACGTGTTGAACGTCAACCGTGCTATTAAACTTTGGTGGTTCGGGGAGTTTCGGGATTTGTTTTAGCGTTAGTGAATTATAGAATTTAGTGTGTTGAGTTGAGCGTTTTGGCCGTTAGTGCGTTAACGGTGATACCAGGGCCTTAGTGACTTGGTGAGTGATTTTTGGTGATTTTGAGGTCTTAAAATCTGAAAAATTTTTGTGTTTCTGTGTTTTCGTGAGGTTAGTGTTTACCTGCCATCCGAAAGGAACAACATAAAAACATCACTCCAAAGATCTGAGATGAACCAAATTTTTAAATAAGCGCAAAATAAAACGTATTCGATCATTATTTTATTAAATTATATAAATAAGAAAAATATACTAAATAGAGTTAACTTTATGGGGGAACTGTATGCCATATCAAAGTCTTGAAGAATTACCTGACCGAGTAAAAGAGAATTTGCCCGTGCACGCGCAGGAGATCTATCAAAATGCATTTAACAGCGCATGGGATCAATACGCAGACCCTGAAAAACGCAGAGGAAAAGAATCTCGAGAGGAGGCTGCTCACAGGGTAGCATGGGCTGCAGTAGAAAAGAAGTATAAAAAGGATGAAAAAACAGGCGAATGGAGAATGAAATCGTAAATAATCATATTTTGAATGTTCATATACATAACAAATTAAAAATAGTATAATATATACAATATTATGCATATATTACAAAAAAACCAATAGATTTATTTATCATTAAATAATCACAAAATCTAAATGTCAAATCCAAAAATGGCCATTTATTCAAAGCTTTTAGACACTGCTTTAATATTTATCTTAATTCTTATAGGTATTAATATATATCTATATATCAGGTCATCACTGGACACTAAACTATTATATGGAACTATAAGTGTCCTGGGATTGTTTTTCTGTACGCTGCTTTCATTAAAATTGTATAGCCTTTTTGAGAATAGATACTCAAAACAAATAACAGTGGGGCTTACATGCTCACTTTTCCTGTGGACGATATATTATTTTTTTAATACCATTATCCTGTATTATTATGATTTAGACTGGTTATATTATTTTACAAAGATATTTTCAATACTCAGGTATATACCGCTAACATTTGTGATAACCTTACAACTGATGGAGCAAAAAAAGCACGTTGACAGGCATGTTTCAAAAATATTCTCCTCCATAGTAGTGATCTACTCCATCATACTGATCTTCTTTATTTCCAGGGCGGTGTTAGAGAATAACCCCCAGGTTTTTAATATCCTGATATTATCGGCCTATTTGTTTTTTGAGAATATCATCAATAACATTTTGTTAGTTCTTATCACGGTAAAAAGAAACGACAATATAAAACACCTTTATACGACGCTGATAATCAGCATAATCTTACTTTTCATAGGCGATAACGCGGAGATAATCGAAAAGATGATATCGCCAAACCTGCCGCAGATATTTACGGACTTTGGCGTCCTTCTCTACAGTTTTGGTTTCTTATTCCTTACAGTGGGGCTGATCCTGGCCGCCATAATCCATGTAAAAAGACGCGCAGACGATATGAATAAAAACTTAAACGACACGCTCCAGTTCATGGATGACCTGATAATGCAATCCCCGGACGGTGTATGTATTTTCGATGTCAGGGGCAATATTATCAAGACAAATGATAATTTTATTCAAATAATGAATATAAAAACTACCGAAGAGCTAAAAGACATTAATTTATTTAAAAGTCCCAAAGAATTTGACATGATACCACAGACATATATTGATAAGGTCAAAAACGGAGAGGCCGTATCCATACCCATGTCATATCTATCCGGCGCGGAAAATAACGGAAAGGACATTTATCTTTACATCAAGATCTTCCCGGCGAATAACTCCGAAGGCAGGATATCCGGATATATTCTAATAGCGGATGACGTCAGTGATATAAAAAGATGGGAGGATGAGAAAAAAGAGAGTGAAGAGAAATACCGCCGTATAATAGATACTTCTGAAGAAGGTATTTGTGTCATAGATGAAAATCTTAACACATTATTCGTAAATCAAAAGCTATCCGAGATCACAGGCTATACCGACACTGAGCTGATAGAGGGGAACCCATTGGACCTGGTAGATGGGCAGTACATGGATATTTTATTGACGAACCGGGACTTGAACAAAAAAGGTATAAAAAAGCAATTCGACCTCAAATGCGTTAAAAAAGACGGATCAATTTTCTGGGTGATAGTGTCATCAAGCCCCATACTGGACGATAATTCCGCATATAAGGGCTCGCTGTACATGATAACTGACATCACGGAGCGTAAAAAAGCAGAAGATGAGATCAAAAGGGCCCTGGATGAAAAAGATATTTTACTAAAAGAAGTCCACCATAGAGTGAAAAATAATCTTCAGATAATCTCGAGCCTCCTGAACTTACAGTCAGCCCAGATTAAAGATAAGCATGACCTGCAATTATTCAAGGACAGCCAGAACCGAATCAGGTCAATGGCATTGATTCATGAGAAGCTATACGGGAACGATACGTTTTCAACCCTGAATTTTCAAGATTATGTACGATCACTTACTACTTTTCTGTTTAACTCATACTCAAACAATAAAAACTTACGATTAAATTTCAATATAAACGAGATCAACCTAAATATCGATACGGCCATACCATGCGGTTTAATAATAAACGAGCTCGTCTCTAACTCGTTAAAATATGCTTTTCCCGATAACAGGGAGGGAGAGATAAGGATAGATGCCTACATTGAAAACGATATGTTCAATTTATGTGTTTCGGATAATGGTATAGGTCTTCCGGTGGATTTTGATCCGAATGGCTCGGAGACGCTCGGAATCCAGCTAGTTAATGCACTGGCAACGCAGTTAAATGGTAAAATGGAGATCAATGGCAATAACGGCACTGATTTCAGGTTAGTTTTTAATTATTCAAAGACATCGATGATCGAACCTAAAAAATAAATAACTTAGTACATTGTGTCATTCGTCGTTTATTTTTAATTATCGGGCAAAATATGGAATGATAGTTAACAGGAATACCCGATCCTGGCACGATGCATCTTAAAATCAAATGCTCAAAATACTTCCCAAAGAACTAAACGTTTCATTTAATAAAAGAAGCTTTGAGTTCTTTGAGATGACCTTTGAGCCTATGAGATGAAAATGCATCACATCCATGTATAACACAATATCGTAGCCATATACGGCAATTACCATTTAAATCAACGGATTAAAGTGATGCATCTCTAAGTGGTAATTAACATCATAAGTATATACATTGATTTAGAATATTACAAACAACTTTGCATCACAAAGTAATAAATACCTGAACCATCATAACATATTTTGAGGATAGCAATGTCAAATGATATTGACCTAAAACAATTAGAGAAAAAAGCTTACCTGTCTTATCACCAGGACGGCCTTATTGATATTTGCGCGGGACTTATACTGATAGGATTTGGCATAGCGATGGCCTATGATCTTGCCTGGATGATAGGCATATGGATTGTCACAGGTTTACCTGTTTATGCATCAATGAAAAAAGCGATAACTATCCCTCGTCTTGGATTTGTAAAATTTAAGCTGAAAAAAGAAGAGGAAGAAAAAAAGAAAAAAATGATATTGTTTAGCATCATGACCATCGTGGGTTCGTTGTTTTTTATATTCACCTTGATAATAATGAACGATATGCTGCCATCCTGGATAAATGATATGATCAAAGAATATTACCTGGTCATACTTGGAGCAACAGGAGCGTCTTTCTTCGCCATGGCAGCGTACATGTTTGAATTAAAACGTTTCTATCTTTACTCCTTGACAGTACTGGCAATATTCATAATACAACACATTATCGATATCGAGCCATACTGGGCGATGATAATATCGGGCTTTATCATTACGTTGACCGGATTATTTATAATGGTCAGGTTCATACAAAAATATCCAATCCAAAAAGATATAGAATTTAAAAGGGAGTCTTAGGTGGCCGCAGATAAAACCGATGAAATCGACGCGCAGCCAATAGAGAATATAGACAGGCTGATACATGAACCGGCGAGGCTTTTGATCATGTCATATCTTTATGTTGTGGAAAGTGCGGACTTCACATTCCTCATGCGACAGACAGGTTTGACATGGGGAAACCTTTCCTCGCATATGAGCAAACTGGAGGATGCCGGATATATAAAAGTGATAAAAGAGTTCGTGGATAAAAAACCTCACACGATGCTAACTCTCACAGATGCAGGAAGGGAAGCTTTTCGTGCGTACAGAAAAAGTATAAAGCAGGTACTCGACGAGCTTCCGGATTGATGCCTTAGTATTATTTGTTTTTTATTTCTTCTACGAAACCTTTTAATTTTTGTCCACAAAGATCTTCTTTGAGTTCTGCGTTTTTTAATCCCAGAAATGATAAGGCTTTTTTACCGCTGAGCACTTCAATTTCAGACATAGCCGAATCGGCTCCCACAGAGCCACACGTGCAAAAAATCGCGACCTTATTAAACCTATCCCTGTACTTATGGATAAAAGACCTTACAGGTGATGCCATTGTCCATGCCCACACCGGAGTGCCGATAATTATCATATCGTATGAAGCAGGATCCTTACTTAGATCGTTTATATCGATCAATTCTTTATCCCTGGCCTGGCGTCCCGATCTTAAGAATCCAATCGGACCCGACCGGTCTTCTTTGTCGGTGATCTCTTCGATATCACATCCGAGCATTGAAGATAGCTTATGTGCTACCATTCTTGTTTTTCCGGTCCTTGAGTAGTAAACGATCAGGGTTTTCACTTTAACACCAAACCGACTTATCATAAAGAATAAAATTTTTTCTATAAAAAGATATCCCGGTCTGGAAAAATACGCTTAATAGCACAGGAAAAATGCAATTATAAAATAATTAAATACAAACATATAATTTCAATATTACACCAAAACAAATAAAAATTGGATTATTACATAACCACGTATAATAAATTGTAAAATTTTTTGTGGGGGGTTAACATATTGAGGTAGACCCATGCCGGAAAATATGTCGACCCAAAAAAAGAAATATAAGTTCCTGAAAACGCTGAAGAACGAGATAATATATGGAGGGCATCTTAGCTCACTGGTTGCGCCTGCATTCATATTATCGGTATCGATCTTAATGAACAGGCCGGTGGATCTTACGATACTGGCTATAGCATACCTGATGCCCCTTATTGTTTATAGCTATGATTATTACGGGGAAATCGATAAAGATCGGACAACAAACCCTGAGCGAGTCGATTATATCGATAAAAAGATCAAAATATTCCCATACCTTATCTGCTTTTATATAGTGCTTCTTGTATCGCTGCTATTTGTTTACGGGAATTATGGATTGATGATCTGCGTATTTATTTTGACTTTAAGCGGAATAGTATATGGCCGCTTTTTTAAGGACCTTACAAAGAAAATAATCGGATTTAAGAACATATACACAGCGCTAATATGGGCATCGACGGGAACTTTTCTGTTATTGTTCTCAAACTCGGTCGAGTTCAGCGTCGCTTTCGTCCAGATATTTAACTTCATTTACTTTAAAGTGATAATAAACGTGATATTCTATGACCTGAAAGACCTTGAAAGCGATAAGGAGCATGGATTGAAAACATTGCCCGTGATGCTCGGAAATGACGGTACTTTAAAATTTTTACACGCATTGAACTTATTCGCATTCCTGCCCCTGGCTATAGGCGTGTATATCGAGATGATCCCGGTATATGCTCTTTCGCTGATCGTGCTTTACTTTTACGACTTATACTATCTGGTCAGGGCAAACTCAGCCAACAGTAAAAAGATCAGGACAGTATCATGCATTTTAGCTGATGCGGAATTTATACTCTGGCCGATACTGTTAGTGATCGGAAGAGTCGTCTGCAGTTCGGCGGGAATAATATAAGGAAAAGTTAACGGAGGTTATTTAATACATTTAATATAAACTAGGATATACAGGAGAAAGATATGGAACATATTAAAGAGTTGTTCAAGAAAGATAAGTTTGCAGAACATGCAGGCATAGAGATACTGGAGGTTTCCGGGGGAAGGTCCAGAGTAAAAATGGATATAAAAGATCACCACCTCAACGGGCTAAAAACAGTGCACGGAGGCGCAATATTCACTCTGGCTGACCTTGCGTTCGCTGTCGCTGCTAACACCCATGGTAATGTCGCGGTGGCCATCAATGCTAATATTTCCTATATGAAGGCAATATCGGAAGGTACGTTATATGCAGAGGCGGAAGAGATATCGATCAATCCAAAAATTGCCACATATACGGTCAATATTACAGACGATAATGGCGATATCATAGCAATATTCCAGGGTATGGCTTACAGAAAAAAGAATAAAGTAAATGGTAACTAAGTAAATTTTTTAATATGTTTAACGAATAGTCATTCTTTAAATCATTAATTATCCGGTCCAAGTAATTATAATCTTTTTGCATACGCATTTTATTAATATGGTTACAGTAGCTTATTCCAGAGTATTTTTTCTACCGGTCATTAAAAATAATTTTCACATAAGCTAAATACCAGCTCATACTGTACAAAACATTTCATATATGCTTAAAACGATTTTTTATTTTAGTACATTATATAATTATACCGGTCGAAAGGAACTGGATGGTGAAAAACATGAAAACGATTAAAGAGTCACAAAATGTTTGGGGCTTATTCTTCAGCAGTCTTGTCCAGGTCTCTGCGCCAAGGATATCGGGAAGGCTCGAAAAAGGACTAAGGGAGATCTCTGCGACTGAAGAGCTATCAAGGGAACATGCCATTCTTACAAGGTTGATCATAGCCATGGAAAATGTCCTGACAAGACTCTCGTCAGATATGAAAACCGATCTGACGCCTTTGAACCAGTCAGCGTTGATCATTAAAAATATCGTGATAGACCATCACATGAAATTCGAAGAAGAGAACATCTATCCCAAATTCAAATATGATAAGACCTTAATGGAGGTTGCGGATAAATTGCAGGCACAACATGATATGGCAAGGGAGACAACAAAAAGAATGCTGGAACTTACGAAGTCAAAAAAGATCGGGAATGAAAAAGAAAGGGACGAACTTATACAGTCCGGCATAATGATGTCAGACCTGATAAGAGTGCACATCGCCTGGGAAGAATCCGTATTATTTACTGCGCTGCAGGCTGCGTTACCGAAGAGTTCAATTGAAGAGCTCGACAGGAAGATGCTCGAGGACGAGGCAAAGTTTATCGGCGACGAGGGCCTAGAGAAGTTATTTGATGATCTATCACGAATAGAACGAGCTGCAGGCACTCATGATATATCGGCATTTCCGTTCAGATAAAAAATCATAAAAAAATAACAGGAGGATAATGGAAAGCAGTCATTGGCTACGCTGCTTTCCGGTTATATAATTTTAATTTTACCGCATCTAAGCAATATTTGCTCCTTTTAATATGGCCTTCTTATAGAACCATACATAGAGATATGCTCCGGATACAGTGCCAAGAAAACCGGTCCAGGGTGCCGTTATTACGATCGCGCCTAATACGGACAAGAATATACCTATTAAGAAAGTACCGACAAGTACGCCTATGTAACCGAGAGGCTCAGTCATGAACAGTTTGATGCCATTCAACGGGTTAAGTGCTTTTCCAAGATCGCCGGTAGCCGCATAAACGAGCCAGGACAGATAGAACAGCAATCCCAGTAAGCCCCCTATAAGCATTATCGGTAACAGGAATATTACTCCGGCTGCAAGCATTATATTGCTGTTAAAAATATCTCCAGCGATAAATAACGGGCATACCAGTACGTACAATAATCCGATAACAAGGGCATAGACTATAGCCAGGAGTATCACTACCAGGCCGTCTTTAAACAATCCGCCCCAGTCATCCCATGCAGGCATTTTGCCATTACCCTTGATCAGTTCCTTTCCGCATCTCGTTATATACCCTAAAAGGAAGGGTATACCGATGATGAAAGCTGATAAAATTGTGAATAAGCCGCCTATCAGGAAGGCTCCGAGATCTGAAACGCCATATTTTATTGAATTGACCATTGCGTCAATAAATCCTTCATTTTGTTCCATTCTAATTACCTCTTATTTTCGGTATTCAACATACCTATCATACATAGGTATATAGATTAACTATGTATATATAAAGCTTTTGCACATATGGTACATATGGTAGGGAAGATATAGCATTCTTTACCGGGCAAACACTAGAAAATTAAGTTAGAATAGAGCGCTATACATGCATTTTTAAATTCAAATATTATGAGATAAAAAAGCTAGCATAAATGTAAAATTTTTTATCAGTCCAGTACATTAATTCACGATACTGAGGGCTAAAACGATCATGATAATGGACAATGATATGATCATATATCTCAAAAAAATTAGCTTTAAAAGAGAAATGGTCAGTTTTTTATTTCAATCCAATTGTTACATACCTGATCGAATAATAATAAGTAATTCCATTATTCGTTAATTAAAAAAGTTACGAATATGTAAAAAGTTTAAATTTTATTTTGTATTTTTTGGGATAAGAAATCCGGTATTTTTCTTATATTCCAGATATTTTTGACCGTAACGGATCTCCAGATCCTTTTCCTCTGCGATACACATATAATAATAGATCGGGACCCATATGAATGAGAACACAAAGAGGAACGGGGAGTTCAATAAAAGTGATATGACCCATACGAACGGCAGTTCACCGAGTGCCTGCGGATGTCGGATCTTATCATATATCCCTCCGTACATCGTATGTTCCTTTTTCACGATCATGGACTCTTCTCCGGCATCCAGCACGCCCCTTAATAATATATATCCCGAAGGTATGGCCAGGATGACCGCCAGGACTGCGGAGAACCGCCAATCCCACGGGAAGGTCTGCGGGACAGGGATCGGTAACGGAAAAAAATAATAGACTACATAGCACAGGAAGCTGATAGTCATGAATATCCCGGATAACATCCGGTATTGAGTACATTTTTTATATGCATTCTTCCCGATCTTTTTTTCAAGCGCTGCAGGACCCACGCTTTTGATGTAAAAGTAAAAACTTAACAGGCATGTAGCTGTCATTATTATTACGTTTATCCATTCAATCAACTTATCTACCAGCTTGATGTTTATTTATTTTCATGATCCGGATGATAGCTTATTGATCATGCTTTTTTAAAAAAGTTGTATCTTATCATATAAAATAATTAATATGAATTCCTGTTATCCGGAACATATTTTTAAGCTCCGATATATGTCACTTACTGATAAGGATGGATCTTTCCAGTTTCCCCATCTCATTCCCATCGATGGTTATCTTTATCTCGAACCGATATTTTCCTTCTATCAAAGGCACATCAGGAATTAAAAATTGAGGCATGGAACCCGGCGGGAAGATCAATTCTTTCGTTTCACCGGGCTTGATCCTGAGACCCTTAATATAATCCGAGACTTTATAATCCCCCTCGTGCACCTTTATTTCACCGAACACGGTTTTTCTTTTTACCAGCACTTTAGCATTAGCGTCCTTTATATCTTTTTCACCGGTATTTTTAATCTTTATAAAAGCTGTTACGGCATCGCCTACACGATAATGGTCCTTGTTAGTCCCCCATTCAATGATATCCACATGGTGCCCTTTTACGGATGCCGGTAAAGGTAAAGACACTGACAGGAAAGAACGCCAGATATTAACGAAATTATTCTTCATCATCGTTATTTTAACTATTATATTGATGAAATTTATCGCTTAAAATATCTGACAAATATGTCAAAAATAATAAATTATCGTAGAATATGCATTTCCGGATAATACAGAAAACACTTTTGAACATACACCATAGTTTCCGGGACCGGGAATGACTATTAAGGAATTACCAACATCCTGGACAATCGGTTATGTAAATACACTTTAAAATAACATAATTATAGCCAAATATAACAAGCATTCAGTAATAAAATGCATAATTTATCCGCTCATACGCTTTTAATTTTAACATTCTATAAATAAATCTAATCAATTATTTGATTGGGGGATGAAATGAAAATATCAAAAATCGTATTAGTATTAGTCGTGTTTTCAATAACGGCTGCATTTGTGCTTCCGTCCAGCGCTTCGTTCTTTAGTCCCTATGGGGGATACGGGCTGGGATCGCCGGCAGGATGCGGATATGGTTATGGAAGTTGCGGTACTCCATGCGGATACGGCCTCGGAGGATTCCCGTCATCATCACCAGGATGCGGACTGGGCGGATTCCCGTATGGAGCAGGCTATGGTATGGGAGGATTCCCATTCGGTTCAATGTTCGGCCTCGGCAGTTCACTCTTTGGCAGCGGCCTCGGTCTTGGTGGATTCCCGTATGGAACAGGCTTAGGCTTAGGTGGCTACGGCCTTGGACAGTGCGGAACAGGCTTAGGCTTAGGTGGCTACGGCCCGGGACAGTGCGGAACAGGCTTAGGCTTAGGTGGCTACGGCCCGGGACAGATCGCAACACCATACGCATCGACAGCTGGCGTTTCACAGTAAGTTGATAAGCCAGTATATATAAAATGGTCAAGAGACTTACTTGGCCATTTTTATAATAATGTCAGTAAAAATACCTTTTAAAAAGAGGGATGATATGAAAGTATCAAAGATCATATCACTGTTAGCAGCATTAATTTTAGCCACGGCCTTAGTGCTTCCATCCTGTGCAGGGGTTTTCGGACAAGGATATTGCAGTTGCGGGACACCGTTCGCATATGCGCCGTTCAATATCCCGTTATGCGGGCTATGCCCTTCGCCGTATACGTACAATAATTTTGCCGCTTATGGATTTCCTTACGCAGGAAGTTTCGTACCCGGCACATTCGGGTTCGATCCGGGCGCATACCAATTCGGTTCATCATGGTGCCCGGGAATAAACCCGTCAGCATTCGGATATGGCGCGAATAATGCAATACCTCTGACTGCGACAGGTGCATGTCAATAAAAAAGATAAATATATGGCCAGGTATCTATCTTGGCCATTTTTAACCATATTAAATTAAATCAGATACTTATACAGTGCAAATACCACGACAAGATATCCGATCAATCTTGCTACGAATGTCAACATTTCAACATTCTCGAAGCCCAGAACCATTACCAGATACGATAAGCCTAAAAGGCCGAATGCAATAGCGATCAATAACGGTACTTCACTGCGTTTTTTATGGTATCCGAGATAGCCTATAATCAATATGAAAACACATAGAATAAGGTCCATCACAGTTAATGGATCAAGATTTAAATTAATGGCCATATTACACACCGTATTATTATATAAAATATTATTTATAATAATGTTATTACAATTAATTTTATAATCATCCCGGTCAAGAACTTTGTTAGAACGCAAAATACGCGGTCAATAACTTAAGAAAATTTTAAAATAAGAAAATATTGATCGATCTCAGATCAATTCAAAGCCATATCTACTGCGGAAACGGCATGTATCGTCATAGTATCGAAAACAGGCACGTTCACATCCTCTTGCTTTATGATAAGCGGTATTTCCGTACATCCCAGGATTACGCCTTCGGCGCCACTCGAGACAAGTTTCGCGATGACTTCTTTGAATCTGGCTTTTGAAGATCGCTTTATCACTCCCGCACATAATTCTTCAAAGATGATACGGTGGACTTCTTCACGGTCATTTTCGTCGGGAATGATAGCCTCAATGCCATAATTTTCCTGCAGCCTCTTTTTATAGAAGTCCTTTTCCATCGTGAATTTCGTACCGAGCAGGCCGACTTTCTTCAAGCCTTTTTCTTTTATGTTCTGCCCGGCTGCGTCGGCGATATGTATCAATGGTATATCGGCTTGATCGCGGACATCGTCGGCCATTATATGCATCGTGTTCGTACAGATAATGACAAAATCAGCGCCTGCGGTCTTTAACTTTCTTGCTGCCCCCACCATTTTTTCAGTCAATTCTTTCCAATCGCCCTCGCGCTGCAGTTTTGCGATCTCTTCAAAATCGACAGAGCACATAATACATTTCGCGGAATGTAAGCCGCCAAGCCTGTCCCTTACCGATTCATTGATGATCCTGTAATATTCTATGGATGATTCCCAGCTCATTCCGCCTATCAGCCCTATTGTTTTCATGTATGAAGCTCCTGTGTCATTATATATTAACAGATAATGAATGAAAATCTTATTCCCTGAAGTATTAAAATATTTTTTTATATTGCTCAGGCGATAACACCTAAAAGATATAAGATCTCAAGCGCATAAGTGGCCGGATAACAATACATCCGTTATGAGACCGTTTTCATGACCATCAGGCTATGACAGGGTGAACGTATAAAGAATAGCCCCCATCGCGGATAATAAGAAAGCGAATAAGATCGAGATGAGAAATTTGCTATCTGTTACCTTATAATACAGGTCCCGCTTAAAGGATAATATCGCTAAAGACATCGGCATGATCAAAAAGGATACCGCAAAAGTGATCAGTAAGGCGGCAAGAACATCGCCGCAAAATAAGCTATTAAAATTAAGGTAGATCATCGATAACGGGATTAGAGGAGATATAAGATAGAATGCCGGATTATCTTCGACGTTATAAATAAAGCTTCTAAAATTTATGCCGTGGGGAGAGCAAAAAGTCTGGTTTGGTATATGATATATCGATTCATCAAACTCTTCTTCATGCATATGATCTCACCGAATAGATGCCATAGGCCCATGATCTTGAATTATCCATGCTTTCGATTCTGCAGTTAAAACGACCGCTTAAAGCTTCTTTATAGACGATATTCCCTTAATAAGAAGCATATTATGCCGATAATGAAATAGTTGTTGGTCATAAAAAATGAATTAATATAATATGTTTTATTTGAAAAACAAACTTGATATTAGACGGAAAGATATATTATATTATTAGCCTATCATCAAATGCGGAGATGACAATGATGGATCCGATCTTAAAAAAATACGGCTGGAACAGCTTTTTTGAAGAGAGTTTTAAAGACTACCCCGACGGATATGAGGCAGGAAGGGTATCCATTGAGTACAAGAATGGTTTTAAAGTCCTGACCAAAGACGGCGAAGTGCGGGGGAAGGTCTCCGGGAAATTACGACAGACCGGAATACGGCCTTCAGTGGGGGACTGGGTTGTGATCTTAAGGGACGATAGCAGGACCGCATCGATCCATTCAATACTGCCCCGTAAAAGCAAGTTCTCCAGAAAAGATCCGGGAAGAGTCGCCGGCGAACAGGTAATAGTGACTAACGTAGATCATGTGTTCATAGTCACATCGCTTAACAGGGACTTTAACCTGAGAAGGCTGGAAAGATATGTGGCCATAGCGAAAGAAAGCGGGGCCGTCCCGGTAGTAATACTAAGTAAATCAGATATTTGCGATGACCCTGAAGAAAGAAGAAAAGAAGTCGAAGAGATAGCCCCCGGCATCAGCGTACACGTTATTAGCGCTATAAAGAATACGGGCATAAGCGAACTCATGGACTATTTCAGCGCAGGGAACACTGTTGCCCTATTGGGTTCATCCGGTGTCGGAAAATCAACCCTTATAAACATGATCATGGGCTATGAAAGGCAAAAAGTGAGCGGGATAAGAGAAGACGACGACAGGGGCAGACATACTACAACCGAGAGAGAACTGATTTTACTCGACGGAGGCGGGATCATCATCGATAATCCCGGCATGAGAGAGCTGCAATTATGGGAAGCCGGGGAAGGCCTGAAAGAAACTTTTAGCGACATCGAAGAGCTTTCCAGACTATGTAAGTTTTCTGATTGTAAACATGATACAGAGCCCGGATGTGCTATAAAGAAGGCCATAAAAGAAGGCACGCTCTCAGAGAAAAGGTATCAAAGTTACTTAAAGCTTCAGAGAGAGTTCTTAGCTGTCGAGATGAAAAAGAACATAGGATTAAAAAACATGGAAAAGAAAAAGTGGAAACAGATAAGTAAATATGCAAACCAGATAAGAAAAAATAAAGAGAAAGGCATATAGACATCGATAGAGGCCGGATCATGAATATACCTGAAAAATTATTGACTGAAAGGTTAATAATAAGAAAATTCCAGAATAAGGATCTTGAGCCTTTCAGGAAATTTATGAAGGATGAAAATGCAACAAAATACCTGCTTTTCAACCCGGAACAAAAAACAGAAAAAGGCATAAAGGAGCTATTTGACTGGACGATAAGCTCCTATGGTACATCGGACCAGGTCTTTTCTTTAGTCGTGGCGGATAAAAATACGGATGAGTATATCGGTTCCATAGGAGTGGCACCGGATCCGGAGAGTTCGGATCACCAGATATACTGGTCGATATTGCCGGAACATTGGAGAAAGGGATATGCTGCAGAAGCTACCGCGGAATTAATTTACTATCTTTTTGAGACCGGTATAAAAAGAATAGTAGCATATTCTCACCCGGAAAACATAGCTTCGACAAAAACCGCATTAAAGGCAGGAATGAAACATATGGGCAAGATCCGCGTAGAATGGGCGGAAAACGAAGCTGACCATTTTATAATTGAAAAAATTAAGAAATAAATAAGGATACCTGAAGTACCCGTATTTCGATCTATTTTATCTTTAACTGTGTGTACGCGTATATAGCTCCGCCTATCGCCGCAAATATTATAGTGAACAATATGCTGAATGGAGCACAGCAGCATGCAGATCCTACAGCGCTACCAAGTCCGAGCCCTAGACCTGTGCCCAGGCCTTCAGTTATGGTCGAAGTATATTCATATGTGGTACCCAGCAATATCGGCTCTATAAAGGCGATTATCATTTGCGCTATCGCACTCAGGATACCGGCCACCAGACCGGCCACTGCAGATAACGAAAGAGCGTCGTTAATTCCCGTAATGTAAGGCGCAGCATAGCGCGTCGCGAGAGCGCCCGTACCGGCCGCGATTACCATTAAGAATATCCAGATACAACATCCAAGTAACCCGATGATAGTAACTGCTTCTATCCACGATATTACGACGTTTATCACTAACATAAGCACATGGCTCAATGCGAGCAGTATACCGCCGATAACACCTGCCTTAACTGCCTGAGCGTATTTTGGTTCCATAAAACACCCCATTATAATTAGCGCATAGAATATAAAAAATCATTGATTAAGCCGGTAATGATAAGGACTACGAAGAACCGTATCCATCTATAAAAAAAATTATGACAAATATCATCTTCAAATCGCAGATAAAATTTTTATAGATAATAATAAATTTGGTTATTTAATTGTAAATACAATTATATAATAATTAATTCTATATTATTCTAATATTATGTAATTGGTGGAGATCCTGATGAGACCTTATCAAATAATATTAACCTTTTTGATATTAGCGGCAGGTATAACTCTAGCTTTAGGCTGTACAGAACAGGTAACTCCTACTCCCACACCTGTACCTGAGGTATCGCCTGAGCCGACCGTGATACCGGGCAAAGAAGTGACAGCAACACCGCTGGGAACTGAGATCCCTGCCAGACCTACAGTCACTGCTCCCACCGCAACCGCAATAGTAATACCGACACCAACACCCGCAGCGACCGTAATACCAACTCCCGCGCCTACAGTGACACCCGTCCCGACTCCGGTAATGTCACCTACGCCGACCCCTGAAGCGACGCCGACGCCAACTCCAACTCCAACTCCAACTCCTGCACCGACACCGACACCGACGCCAGTACCGACACCCCCGCCTTCACCTTCATATATGCAGGGGATAGATTCAGCATTACAACGAGGTCCTGTATTTATCCTGTTCGGAGCACCGTGGTGCCAGTATTGTAACGAAGAGAAACCGATAGTAAGCGAGCTATCTAAGGAATACCGGGGCATATCATTCCAGGAGGTAAACGTCGACGAAAGCAAGGACATAGCAAAAGCATTCGGTGTAAGCATGATACCCCAGATGAATATCATTGTGAAGAGAAATCCTGACGGTAGCTACGTATACGTAACACCCGGAGGAGGGACTACTACGGATAGAGGCGGTTCAAAGATTTTAGGCTTTAAGACCAAAGACCAGCTCAAACCATTACTGGACGCCGCCATGGGCGCCAGGTAAGGACTTTGATCCCATCCGGAAAATACCGTGAGAATATTACTTCTCGCGGTTTTATTTAAAATGATAATATAGGCATTATAAGGGGACTTTTAAATATTTTTATTTAAAAGTATTACTCCGATAATAAATTAAAAAGCAGTATGAATTTGACATGAACATTACTGCAGTAGTAAACTTTACAATGAGCCTCTTTTATCTCAATAATTATAGTATAGATCCATAAAGTCACTTTAAATTACTTTGGTTCTACTCTGCGAGGATATAATGAGAAGCCCTTCATGCCATTTCTATCCGTATTTTCTTTACGCCCTTTACATTTTTAAGAATAGTAGCATCCCCAATGACCTTACCCACAATATTCACCTCGCTTGCAGGAACGGGCTTCTCACCCTTGCTCATAGGTGTCGGGCCGAAAAATATGGCCATGGCCATACCCGGAGGCCAGTACCCGATGTCACCGATATTTACGTCCATGGTCGCCGTTTCGTCAAGAGGCATATTCACGGGGACTTCAAAATAAAACTCGTCGCCCCATTTACGCGGTATGACCTCAAGAGGCAATTTAATGGCGATCTGATTACCGCAGGCTGTATCAAATAATTCGGCCTCGAGCATCAGATCATTAATGATAATCCTTACCGGCGTCGCCATAAACTCTCCTTAATAGTCCTTCATGACTTTATAGACCGCTGAAAAATCTAACCTGTCAAGGTCTTTTGAGTATGTCATACCGTATAGTTCCTTGATCATGCTTCCGGTGAACAGAGGTCTTTTCATAGACTTAGCAAGATCCTGGAGATAATGAAGGTCTTTGTATATTAGCGACGATGAAAAATGCGTCGAAAAGTCTTCTTTGTTCAGCTTCTCCTTTTTACCATTGAGTATAGCGCAATTTCCGGCACCTGCAAGAAGGATGTCAATTACCTTACTCTTTTCAATTCCTGCGTTTTCACCGAATACCACTGCTTCCGCACAGGTTGCCATTATGGAGCCTAGGACAAGATTATTGATGAGCTTCATTTTAGTCGCCATGGACGGCTCTTCAAGGTAAAATATGGTCTTGCCGAACTTTTCGATTATAGGCTTTGCCTTTTCATATGCGCTTTTATCTCCGCTGACCAGTACTGTCAATGCCCCCTGTGAAGCTGGTACAACGCTCCCCAGCACAGGCGATTCAAGATAATGTGCATCATGTTTTCGAGCTTCTTCATAGAATCCCGCGACACGGTCAAAATGATTCGTTGATGTGTCGACAATGATCTTACCTGAACAATCGCCGCTTAACAGCCCGTTCTCCCCGGCAATCACCGAAGAGACTGCATCGCTATCAAAAAGGTTCAGGAACACAATATCGACTTCAGACATAAGTGCCTCAGGGCTTTCTGCAACAGGCACGCCCAGGTCGGCAGCTTTCTCCTTTGTCCTGTTCCATACTCTGAGCTCAATGCCTTCGCTTATGAGCCTTTTAGCGATCGTCTTGCCCAGGTAGCCCAGACCGATAAAACCGACTTTCATGAAATGTCTCCCTGTGATTTAATCATAGTTAGAAAATCAATTTTATTTTAAAAGACATAAGCATATCTATATGGAACCGGTTTATGGCACAATTATGACCGGGTTTTTAGCTAAAACAGGTTGGACTATCAAATATCTAACAAATCAGTCTGCCACAAAGGCAAACAAGGAACACAAAACGTTAACCACAAAGCGCACAAAGGCAAACAAGGAACACGAAAAAATTTTAAGTATATGATAACCTTCTAAAAAAAGTCCTTTGTGTACCTTGTTCGCCTTCGTGCGCTTAGTGGTTAACAAAAATAGTGTACCTTCGAGCACTTTGTGGCAAAATAGAAGATATAATAAACAAGGAATTAGCGGGACAATCTATTTAGTATTACCATATTTCTTAAAAACAATGTTTTTATTAGGTATATGACCACGGACTTAGAATCTCAGGATAACCGGACTAAGCAAATAAATTATTTCCTGAGATCATAAAGTCATCGGGTTTGATCTGATATCCTTATTTTATCTAGACGGTTTTTAAATACCCTTTTTTCTCAAGCCAGTTAGCCTGCGGGCCCGTGTATCTCCATACTACGTCAGCCTTTTCGTCCTGGAACTCCCAGGGTACGATAATAACGATGTCGCCTTCACGGATCCAGGTCCTCTTCTTCATCTTCCCCTGTATCCTGCACATTCTGGTCGTACCGTCAAGACACCTTACTGTGACACGGCTTGCTCCCAGCATATTCGTAACTGTGCCTAAAACTTCCCTTTCCTTTTTATTGGGCGTTCTTACTCTTACGATCTCGCCATCCTGGCCGGTTGTTGACTTTCCGCCCTTACGATTATTATTTGGTTTATACAGTTAATCACCTTCAAGCTTTTAGTAATACTTTTCCTTTCAACCCCTATACCTGGTAATTTCACGGGGGCATAACCATAATACAGAGGATATAGTAGCTTCAATCCAGTATTCAAATGATAGAAGCTTTATTAAACTCCATTTCAACTGTAATTACAGTCTTTATTTGTTAGCAGACGAGAACCTCAAAAGTAGTTGCATTGGTACGAAGTAATGAACGTGCTAGCAAATTACCCGGCCAATAATTCTTATTTGAAGATACCTCATTATCTTACCTGTGAAGATCCGCACACAAAATGTAATCTTCCGGTATTATAAAATGATCTGACTTATATAACTAGATTTACGGGCTAGTACATAGCTTTTGTGCATAGTATTATAGTAAAAAGGCTATAAAACCGGTAAAAATTAATAATTAATATAGATTTCACGGTTCTTTGTAGATACATTCTTTAGTATATTTATACCCTTTTATACAGTCCGACGATCCCGGCTTCGGCAAGTATGTGCCTTTTCATCAAACTCATCACGTTATTTTTAGTTACTCCCGAAGGCAGGTCTAACTTAGTGTCAAGCGCATAAATACGGAACCTGTACCGGTGAGGTTTTCCTTTCGGCGGGCACGGCCCCCCGTATCCTTGCATCCCGAGATCATTCTTTCCCTGTGAACCGCCTTTTTTTATTATCTCAAAAGCTGCCATACCTTCTTCAAGTTCCACCATATCAGCCGGAAGATTATAGACTACCCAGTGAGTAAATTCTTTACCGGGAGCGTCCGGATCGTCTACGATCAATGCATACGACACAGTACCGGCAGGAGCTCCGCTCCAGGAAAGCTGCGGCGATATGTCTTCCCCATCGCATGTATATTTAGCCGGGATCTTTCCGCCGTTCACGATAACTTTACTGTAGATAATAAAATCATTGGCTGTTTCTGGCATGAACTCCCTCCTGTGCAATACAGGTTTTTGGAGCGTTATTATACTATGTCGGTATTTAGTGATTTAGCCATAATTGCCTGAATTAACGGTTTTTAAGAGATAATTGAACAATAATAAGTTATTTTTATCTTACGAATATGTCATTAATATAGATCGGGACACTTAAAATAGGTATATCAAATCAAGACGCGGCTATATCATTATAAGCTAAAAGACGATAATCATTAGTTACAGGATGATCCATCGTGAACAGTTCGTCACAAAAGGCTATGGCGTTCATTGAAGTGTTATTTATCTTTTCTTTAGTCGTTATCATATATCGGGCGTTATTGACCACTTCACTTAATGTCTGGGAAAACCGGATATTCGACAGGAATTTTTTAGAATACCTGATCATAGCGGCCATACCTCTTGTATTCTTAATTATTAAAAGAAAGAAATTTTCTGAGTATGGAATCTCAACTGGTAATGTTAAGTATCAACTGGACATCGTGACAATATGCGCCATACCCATTATTGTGCTTTCCATCTCTCTTTTCATACTTGACTGGAAACATTGGGAAGGAGCTTTGATCGTATCCTCGATAGAGATAGTGCTATTGTATATAATTGCATGGTCTTTGAGAAAAAAACCCGCTGCAGGCAATGTCAACACATCGTGCATGTCCGTTTTTTTGATGTCAGGCATATTATTATCCGGATCGGCCTCGTTGATAGGAAACATAGCTCTGACTTTCATCTTTTTCTTCGTGTTCGTCGGCCCTGCTGAAGAGATCCTGTTCAGGGGATACATCCAGTCAAGGCTTAATGAGGTGTTTGGCCGACCGTATTGTTTTTTTGGTGTGAACTGGGGTATGGGATTGATAATCGCTTCACTGATATTCGGACTGTGGCATGTCTTAAATCCCTTCAACCCGTTCCTCGGAAAATTTGATCTTGCATGGCAATGGGGCCTGTGGACGTTCTTTGCCGGACTGATATTTGGCTTCATCCGTGAAAAGACCGGCAACATCACAGCTCCTGCCATACTTCATGGATTGCTGAATTTCCTTTGAAGTTAAAATAAGGCCTGCGGATCAACCTTTAATATTTTTTAGCCAGTTATATTCCATTTTTATCTCATCTTCATTTTTATAGATACCCATGACCTTGCCGATAGCTATCGCGAATTCGACGAATGCCTGTCCGGTGGCCGTTATCTTATTTCCGTCAATGACGACGTCTTCATTCACTAAATGTGATTTCTCGTATAATGGGAAGAAACGGGAATCGGGAGCTACGCCGGAACCTGAGCCGGTACACTTTTTACCGTCAAGAAGGCCGTATTTTGCCATAAGGAAAGAGCCTCCGCATATGCCTGCGATCCACTTATTCTTTTCATCAAGCGCCTTAATGAAATCTTTAAGGACAATATTATCGTACAGATGAGAAGGATCTCCTCCGGGTATGATAAAAATATCAATATCATCAGGAATAAGCTCGCCAATCGTTTTGTCCGGTAAATATTTTTGTTTTTCCTCGCTAATGTATATGCGATCCTCCAGAGCTGCAAAGATAAAGTTTACCGGCCGGCCCCATATGGATAAGACTATCTCAGACTCGCAAAAACCATCATAATAAAAAACGCAAACATTCATAAATCCCACTAACTTATTTATTATAGATATACATTTTTATTTTGTTAGAAATTTATTATTAAAAATAAATATCGTCAGGCGCTTATCAAAATCATTTATATTTATAATTAAAATCTATGATTTATCATACGTTTCATCCTGTTTAGCAGGACAGAAATTACAGATAGATCGTTCGACGTCTTTTTCTTTATCCCGGATAGGACAGTAATATTCCCCGTTTATTTTCTGTACGGTAAAACCGCCGGGAAAAGGCGTACCCACAGGATGGCCTGGCTCGTCCAGCACGAACATGTAAAAACAGCTAAGCAGATAATAATAAAGACTGTAAAAAGGATCGTTCATCGTTATCCTGTTTTCCGATCCCTTATCATATTCCAGTTCAAAGCTTATGACAGTACTACAATAATCCCTGAACATCTGCTTATCATTTATCTCTTCATCCCTATCGCTGAAAGCACCGTTATTGTATATGGCCAGTATATTGTAATACCTTCCAAAATATTGCTCTATAAAGTACGGGCGAATATTTTCCCCGTAAGGTGATGGTAAATTATTGATCTCCCTCTCCAAAAATGCGCTCATGACCTGAAGATCGTAAAGTGAAAATCTTTTTATCTCCTGCGCTAAAGTTCTTGCAAGTTCCGATTTTTTATCGATAGTTGCCAGCCTTGCAAATATACTTTTATGCTCGTTAAACGTTCCGGATACATCCTGTTCGTTAGCAAACATGGCGAAGGTGCCTCGTTAGCGATATATCATATGAGTTAGATTATCACACTTTTGTCATACTGTCCATCATTTTTAATACGATCTTTGCTTTATCGGCTGTAGACGGCCGATACCTATCAAATTTTGCCAATAGCCCTTCAGGTGTCTCATCTACCATTATCATGGAACGATGATCGGGGTCGATGAATTGCTGGCTGACTGAATGTTCGAGGAAATTGATGATGTTATCGTAATAATTATTTATGTTCAGTAAGCCGCAAGGTTTTTTGTGGAACCCGAGCTGGGCCCATGTCACGATCTCAAAAAACTCCTCAATCGTACCAAGCCCTCCGGGTAACGCTATGAAGCCATCGGATAGTTCCGACATCAAAGCTTTACGCTCATGCATCGTTTCAACGATTCGCAGGTCATTGAGCCCGAAAAAAGCCACTTCCTTATCGACCAATCCTTTTGGGATCACTCCGGTGACTTCGCCGCCTGATTCCAGTACGGCACTTGCCAGATAGCCCATCATACCGACTTTCGCTCCGCCGTATACAAGCCCGATGCCGTTATTTGCCAGCACAGTCCCGAGATGTCTGGCAGCTCTTACATACTCCGGTCTTGAACCGGGGCTCGAGCCGCAGAAAACACAGATGCGCTTCATTTTAATATCTCCGTGAATACTAGAGATAACGGCGATGATGAAATAGTTTTTCGAGATATACTATGATGACAGGGATAAGAATGATACAACAAAAAAATGATTTCAGTTAGCAGGCTAACAGAAGAACATTAAAATTTAACTCGTATTATCTCTTTTCTATTATCTTTGCGTCCGTCGCATGTTTTTTAACGTATTCGGAAACAGCATCGAAATTATCCCGTGTACAATACAACGCAAATGGATTTATCAGCATTTTACCTCTCAGGTAAATAACTCGACCGCGGTTATACAACTTGACAGAGCCTATTTCATTCCATTTCATATAGCCTGAATCCCGAGATGCTGCCAACATTCCTGCACCGGCTGCCGTGGGAGACCCTGATAATGAGCCAAGTATAGCAAGCCCGTGGCCAACTTTTTTAGAAGTTCGTCCTGACTCGTATCCCACACCCTTATCGTCAAAGTAAAACACCGTTTCTACCCCGCGGCCATATATGATCTTTAGGATTATCAAAGCGATGACAATAAGGAAAAATAAAAAGGCAGAGACTGATCCCAGTATCATGAATATCATTAAAAGGTCTTCTCCGCCCATAATAAATAGTAACAATATACCCAGAAATATGACAGGTATGCCGAAAGCAAGTAAAAGATCCCTCCAAAGGACCGAATTTTTTATAAGCGGAATATGATAGGTCCATGAGAATCCGGTGTTTTTATCAGTAGTTGAATCCCCATGTCTCGTCATAATATCATTATCCATATCCATGATTTCCCCCAATTTAAAGTATGCTAAGATTATAATGTCTAAGCCATTATGTATTATGGTCATGTTAGATATTCTTTTCATTACTTATCTTTAAAATTTAAAGGAATTACACATAAAATTTAAAAAGTTTTCCAAAATTAAAAGAAATAAAAAGAAAAGTAGACAGAAGCATTACGCTTCCGTATGTCTACTTCCACTCCTCGTCAGTCCTTACCCTGGCCACCATATCGACAGGGAGGACGAATATCTTACCGTCACCCATCTTTCCAGTACGTGCACTGGCACGGATGACCGAGATTATTGTATCGACGTCTTTATCGTCGATGACTATCTCGAGCATGATCTTCGGGAGTATATCAACCTCGACCTTCTTTCCCCTGTATAAAAGGGTGATGCCTTTCTGTTCACCCCTGCCGCTCATCTCAATGATGCTCATGGCATTGAACCCTTTTTCTTCAAGGGCTTTTTTAACGCTCTCCAGCTTCTCAGGCCGGATTATTGCTTTTACCATCTTCATGCTATCACCTTAATGATAAGCCCGTTCTCCATGCTGTGAGACATCGAGACCGACATATTCCTCTTCCTCCTTGACCCTGAGGCCGATCGTCATATCGATGACTTTCGCAAGGACGAATGAGACCACGAACGCGTATACCATAGCGGCGACTACTGCTATGATCTGTGCTATGAACTGGTCTACGTTACCGTAGATAAGCCCTGTGTAGCCGTTGATCGCTGCGACCGCAAAGATACCAGTCGCGATGGCACCCCATAAGCCGCCCATACCGTGAATAGCCCACGCATCAAGGCTTTCATCAAGACCTTTCTTTATCCTGAAGAGCATAGCCCAGTAACAGAGCAGTCCTGCCACTAATCCTATCACGATCGCTCCCATTGCATCGACATATCCTGCCGCAGGAGTGATCGCTACAAGACCGGCTATAGCGCCGCTCACTATACCCAGCGATGCGGGCCTTGAATCTTTCCAGCTCATAAGCATCCATGCGACCGCGCCCGCTGCCGCAGCTACGTTAGTGACTACAAATGCGTTAGCTGCAAGACCGTTAGCTGCAAGGGCGCTGCCTGCGTTGAAACCGAACCATCCGAACCATAGTATGCCCGCTCCGAGCAGTGCTATAGGAATGTTGCTCGGTTCCATGAGATCCCTTCCGAAGCCGACGCGCTTGCCTATCACGAACGCTATTGCTAGCGCCGAGAAACCCGAGCTTATGTGAACTACAGTTCCGCCAGCGAAGTCAAGCGCTCCAAGGGACGCCAGCCATCCGCCTCCCCATACCCAGTGGGCGAGCGGGTCATATACCAGCGTCGACCAGAGTATACCGAATATTATGAATGAAGAGAGCTTTACTCTCTCGGCGAACACCGATGTCAGTATAGCTAGAGTCAGCGCTGCGAATACAAGCTGGAATACCATGAATAATATCGGAGGTATAGTGGCGCCGTCAGGAGTCTCCAGGCTTACGCCGGCCAGACCAATATAGTCCAGTCCGCCTATAAAGCCCATAATGTCCGAGCCGAACGCAAGGCTGTACCCGAACAGTACCCACTGGAGGGTGATCACAGCCAGCGCTACGAACGCCATCGCTATCATCGAAATAATGTTCTTCTTTCTTACAAGTCCCCCGTAGAAGAATCCAACACCGGGAGTCATCAGCAAGACCATTGCTGTTGAGACTAGAATCCACGCAGTATCTCCTGTGTCCAAAGGCATGATATCACCTTATTTGCTGCCCCATTTTTATAGGAGCGATGTGTCGATAGTTTGTAATTTATGATCCATCGTGTTGATGCTCATCGAATGGGCCTTATGTAGGAAGCTATTTTCTTTAATATACAAACTATACTTTTCTACGGAAGTATTATTCCTACTTTTTCATATATAAAGCTAACTGTTCATAAATTTTATTATTACTTATGGATAAATACCTATTTTCGATGCTGGTACGAAAAATAAGTCTCTATTATCCGAATCTTATTTTTGATTCGGCTTTCTTGTTTGAAGATAGATGAAAATCGATATATTTTCATGACAGGTCAAAACAGTAAAATAAAATTTTATAATAATGTTTTAACAGGAGCTAAATGACATAAAAAAGATAAGGTATTCTTTATTAATCGATCATTTACTGTCAGTATCCGAAAAAGATAATATGCAGGTTATTCTGCTTTGATGACTCCGCAAACGACCCTGTCGCCACTGTTGCCGGAAGGATCGCTTATCTGGTCATCTGGCCCGGAGTGGATAACAATGGCGCTTCCATCCTGATCGAATAACGTTGTAGGGCCGGGTGAAAGTGTCGCCAGGTCGGTAGTAGTGTTCAGGTATCCTTTGCCATCCTTATTTACTCCCATATTGGGCAGGTCGCCGGCATGCGGGCCTTCAGGATTACTAAGACCGTGTTTTTTTCCAAGAGGGTTATAATGACCGCCTGCAGCTGCGAATGTCGGACTGCAACTGCCGACTTCGTGGATATGGATACCATGCAGTCCGGGGGATAGACCCTCAACATTAACTTCGACACGGACCAAACCACTTTCATCTTCAGTGAAGCGAGCTAAACCAACTTCTTTGCCATTTGTATCTTTCAAGACTGCAGACGCTTGCCTGACATCTTCATTTCGGGCATATGCGCTGGCTGAAAAGGCGATGACCAGTAATATCGTTAAAACGAAAATCGTTTTTTTCATCATATTCCCATTTAAAAATAGACTTTTTTGCTGTTAAAGTAGTTTGCCGGTATAATATTATGATTCCGTAATAATTTTAAAGATAATCATTGTCATGATCCGGATGAGCTATCTTTGATAGCTGTCCTTGCATCGTTTTAATTATCTATCATTTATAAAGTGTATCACAAATAACAGTCATTAATGATATTATTCTTTTTACGATATATTCCAAAGAAAAATCGTATTCACATAAACAAAGGAAAAACGGATGTTCAAAATTTTGCTTAAAATACAGGAGATGTGATCATGATCAAATATGATAAAATAAAGATCGACGGGCTCGACATTTTTTATCGCGAAGCAGGCATGCGGAATTTACCTGCCATACTATTGCTTCATGGTTTCCCTGCCTCGTCCCATATGTTCAGAAGGCTGATCCCTGCATTACAGGACCGATTTCACCTTATAGCGCCTGACTATCCGGGTTTCGGGAACAGTTCCATGCCAGCCGTGGACGAGTTCGAATACAGCTTTGACAATATTGCGAACATAGTCGGAAAGTTCATCGAAAAAATGGGCCTGGAGAAATTTGGCCTCTATCTAATGGACTATGGGGCTCCCGTAGGTTTTCGTATAGCTGTCAACGAGCCTGAACGTATAGAATCGCTTATTATACAGAACGGGAACGCTTACGAAGAAGGCCTTCGTGAGTTCTGGATACCCCTAAAAAAATACTGGAAAGACCCCACACCCGAAAATGAAATGGAATTAAGAAAATTTTTGACACTCGAATCGACTATATGGCAATATACAAATGGAGTACGGGACATAAGATCAATAAGCCCTGATAACTGGAACATGGATCAGTCATTCCTGGACCGCCCGGGAAATGACCTGATACAGCTTCGGCTATTCTACGATTATCGCACTAATCCTCCGGCGTATCCGGAGTGGCAGGACTATATGCGAAAGCACCAGCCGCCTGCGCTAATCGTGTGGGGAAAGAATGATCTGATATTCCCTGCGGAAGGGGCGTATCCTTTTAAAAATGATCTTGAAAATATTGATTTCAACCTGCTGGATACCGGACACTTTGCACTGGAAGAAGACTGCGAAGTAATAGCCGATAAGATAATACGGTTCTATGATACCAGAGTCGCCCCCACAATAGAGGCCCCGAAGGCGGAAGCGAGATAGTAAAACATTTTTTATTATCCTTTTAGACTGTGAAAATTATTTACACTCATTAATTTAACGATAAGGAACTAAAACATTTCTTTACAAATTTTTTTAATAGGGGTGATGTGACTGTATTGTATAATGTCCTCGATGAAGTTTTAGGATGATCGATAAGAATAAAGCGCTTAAGTCAATTTAATTTTATAAATAACAAATAGTTTGGTAAGAATTCGATTTGTTCCACCAATAGCAGACGATAAATTTATTAGCACAATTATTATAATAATATGTAATTAAAATACTTTCTGTATCAGATGTCACCTAGCTTACTTTCGGGAGAAGATTGCATCAACCGTCGGTTTTGCATTTCTTATCCGGGCGCCATCTTTCATTCTTACTACAGAGGGAAAACAAACATCAGAGGTGATCACATGCTAAAATCGAAACGAATATTGATAATAATGCCTTGCATATTGTTAGGAACAATTGTTTTGACATGCTTTGCGATGTCCGCCGCACTGGCACAAACGGAGGATAACGCGACGATAGTAGGGCTCGTCACGGTCGACGGCGCGGCCGTGAACGGTGTTTCTGTAACTTGCGGCCCCGGTTCCGCGACAACATCCAATTTTAACGGACAGGACGGCATATACGTCATCAACGGGCTGCCTTACGGGACCAGCATGCCGTTTTCGGCCAGCTATCAAGGCCATACGTATACAGATACCGTTGACCCGTTGAGTCCCGGACAACAAATTTACCAGATGCCTGCCGTAGATATTAATACAACGGTGGCTACCCCCACACCGACACCGACACCTACGCCCACACCTACGCCCACACCGACACCATCTACTAATGCCACCATAACACCAACACCTAACGCGACAGCAACACCAACTCCGGAACCCAATTCTACAGCGACACCGACACCGACACCCACAGCAACTCCGACACCTACGCCAACTGTGACGCCTGTACCTACAAGCGTACCTTCTCAGTCCGGATCCCCACCATCGACATACTACTATAATTATGATCCGTCACAGAATACCGACGTAAAAAAATCAATAGACACGGAGCCATCCCCAAGCCCCACGCCAATGCCGACATTAACGCCTACACCGATGCCGTCGCCGCCACCGGAGCCGTCGCCAAGTCCGTTACCATCTCCGACAATGACAAGCTCGCCCGGTTTTGAAGGCTTACTGGCACTAATTTGCCTGCTGGGAATAATTTACATGGTGATTAAGAAGGATCGCTAAAAACATCCTTCTCATATTTTTTATTTTACTATGATCACATAAATACAAAATAAGATCAAGCCATACATTTTAAGTGATCAAATTTGGATAGGCCGGATCTGAATAATATAAAATGTAAGATCATTGTTTTAAAAGAAACTATTGCCGGAACAGTTTATTCGATACTCGGATAATTCTTTAGATAACCGTTAATAAATACACATAAACAATATATAAATTATAATTTATAATAAAAATCGAAAAGCTACTTTACGGTGTTTAACGTCCATGGACCGGTCCTGCAATAATAATTAATACCGGACAAGTATGTCCTTGATATTTTGTAGATGCAAGGGATCGGCATTATAATACCGTCCATCATTTGAGGAGAATGAGGCAATGACAAATAAGATCCCTGCACGGATACATGTGCTGGCAAAACCAACAGGGGCAATATGTAATCTTAACTGCTCTTATTGCTTCTTCCTGGATAAAGAAAGTCTCTATCCTGACAGTGATTTTCGTATGAGCGATAAAGTCCTGGAGACTTATATACGCCAGCTTATAGAGTCCCATAAAACTAAAGAAGTGACAGTAGCATGGCAGGGCGGAGAGCCCACATTAATGGGCATCGATTTCTTTAAGCGGGCTATCGAATTCCAGGAGAAATTTAAAAAGCCGGGCATGATCTTTCATAATACCCTGCAGACCAACGGCACATTGCTGAACGATGAATGGTGCAGGTTCTTTCGTGATAACGACTACCTGATCGGCATAAGTATCGACGGCCCGAAAGAGTTACACGACATTTACCGTAAAGATAAAGCCGGCAGGCCTACTTTTGACAGGGTGATGCGCGGCTTAAGGCTGCTGCAAAAGCATAACGTGGAATACAATGTACTCACAGCGGTAAACAAGATTAACGCTGAACGGCCGCTTGACGTGTATAGATTTTTACGGGACGAGGCCTGTACGACATGGATGCAGTTCATCCCGGTCGTTGAGCGCATAAATGAAGAAGGAACACGCCTTTACCAGAGAGGGGACGTAGTTTCCGACCGTTCAGTCATGCCCGGACAGTTCGGCAATTTCCTGAACAGGATATTCGACGAATGGGTAAGGCATGACGTGGGCAGGATATTTGTCCAGACATTTGAAGCCTCAATAAGAAACTGGCTGAGATTGCCGTCATCCGGCATGTGTGTATTCGATCCCGTATGCGGTTATGGAATGGCTCTCGAGCATAACGGGGACCTCTATTCATGCGATCATTTTGTAGAGCCGGACTATCTGCTTGGCAATATCAATGAAACCCATTTAAGCGAAATGGCAGCTTCAGACAGACAGCGAAAGTTTGGCGATGACAAACTTAAGACATTACCAAAATATTGCCTGGATTGCGACGTACGCTTCGCATGTCATGGTGAATGCCCTAAAAACAGATTTCTTATAGCACCTTCCGGGGAGCCGGGCTTGAATTATCTTTGTGACGGATACAAGTCGTTTTTCCACCACATAGATCGCCCGGCGAATCTGATAGCAGGATTATTATTGAGAGGCTATCCGGCTGAAAATGTCATGAAGCTGATGGCCGAGGAAGACCGCAAGCATTTCAAAGCCGGCAGAAATGACCCCTGTCCCTGCGGAAGCGGTATAAAATTCAAAAAATGTCATGGACGCCCCTCTGTGGGTGTATCTCAAAGATATGACTGACTATAATAAAAATTCATGGGGATGATATTATAGCGACAAAAAAACCTAATATTTTGGTCATCTGGGGAGATGACATCGGCTACTGGAACATAAGCGCCTATAGTAAGGGCATGATGGGCTATCGTACGCCAAACATAGACCGCATAGCGAATGAAGGCATAATATTCACAGACTACTATGGCGAACAAAGCTGTACGGCTGGCAGAGCGGCTTTCATAACAGGCCAGAGCGTTTTCCGCACAGGATTAAGTAAAGTAGGAATGCCAGGGGCTGACCAGGGCATTCGGGCTGAAGACCCGACTATTGCGGAATTGTTGAAACCTCTCGGATACGCGACAGGCCAGTTCGGGAAAAACCATTTTGGCGACAGGGATGAGTTCCTGCCGACCAACCACGGCTTCGACGAGTTCTTCGGCAACCTCTATCACCTGAACGCGGAGGAAGAACCGGAACAAAGGGATTACCCCCCTGAAAAGGATTTCCCGGACTTCAAGAAAAAATTCGGCCCTCGCGGAGTGCTTCACTGTTATGCGGACGGCCGTATAGAAGATACTGGCCCGCTGACTAAAAAGCGGATGGAGACAGTGGACGAGGAGTTCCTTAAGGCCGCGAAGGATTTCATCGAACGCCAGCATAAAGCAGGAAAACCGTTTTTCGTATGGTTCAACACGACGCACATGCACTTCCGCACACATGCCAAACCAAAGAGTATCGGCCAGTCCGGAAGATGGCAGTCCGAATACCACGACGTTATGATAGACCATGATAAGCATGTGGGAGAAATGCTCGACCTGCTGGATAAGTTAGGTATAGCGAACGATACGATAGTCATGTACAGTACGGATAACGGGCCGCATATGAATACATGGCCTGACGCGGGAATGACACCTTTCCGCAACGAAAAGAACTCGAACTGGGAGGGGGCTTTCAGGGTTCCGTGCATGGCAAGATGGCCCGGAAAGATCAAGCCAGGCACCGTGTCAAACGATATCGTTAGCCATCTTGACTGGCTGCCGACTTTGCTTGCGGCAGCAGGGGAGCCGGAAATAAAAGAGAAACTTCTCAAAGGCCATAAGGCAGGTAATAAAAAATTCAAAGTACACCTTGACGGCTTCAACATGCTTCCATACCTGACAGGCAAGGAGAAAAAGAACCCACGCCAGGGATTCATATATTTCTCGGACGACGGAGATCTTGTAGCCCTGCGATATGATAACTGGAAAACAGTGTTCATGGAACAGCGAGCAGAGGGCACACTTCGTATATGGGCAGAACCTTTCGTACCGCTGCGTGTTCCGAAGATCTTTAACCTGCGAACGGACCCGTTCGAGAGGGCGGATATTACATCGAACACCTATTATGACTGGTTGCTGGATCACGCGTTCATGCTTGTGCCTGCGCAGGACATGGTCAGGAGGTTTATGGAAACATTTAAGGAATTCCCTCCGCGGCAGAAGGCTGCAAGCTTTACCATCGACAAGGGCCTCGAAATGATGAAGAAAGGCATTGGTGATTAAGATCGTTCAAGGCGGCTTCACTGCCGCCTGAATTATCTATTGCCATAAGATCAAAAATCCCGTATGGATCTAAATTAAAGGAATGATGAGTAAGCTGACCGTAAGGTAACGGCCCATAATATAAGAATCCAGGGATCAATATGATAGACGTTGAATATTATATCATTAACGGCGCGTTGTGGATAAAACAGATCGCCGAACTGATAAGTATCATTTTAATAGCTGCAGGTATCATTGTAGCTTCATATAAAATTTTACAAATTATCAGATCACCGAGCCTGAAAAGTTATAATCTTGCACGACTGGCTTTTTCAAGATATCTGGTGTTGGCCCTGGAGTTCATGCTCGCTGCGGATATACTGGTAACGGCGATCGAGCCGACCTGGGAAGATCTGGGTATGCTGGCTGCTATTGCGGCGATAAGGACGTTCCTTAACTTCTTTTTACAGCGCGAGATGAAAGAAGAAGAGATGGCGGTAGAAAAAAGTGCTTGACTTTCCAAGTTTTATCGCTTCAAAATATGCCGCTAAGAATATTTTAATTAATGATATTCATCTTTATGGATTAAAAATACAATCATATGAAAGAAAGATCAAATAAACAAAAAAGCATAAAGCCCATATTAAAAATAATAGAATAGGCATTTAAGCCTATCACTTTTTTGAGCTAATGCGTCTTTACTTCGTGATCTTCATGACCAGGAACGCATATATCACGCCTGCGATAACGGCGAAGATAGTGGCCATAACGATCGCGAAGAGCATGCTTATAATGCCGGCGAAAAAGCTGGCACCAGCGCCTGAAATGGAACTGGAATAAAGGCTGCCGCCCAGTGTTATCAATAACATTATGACAATGCCGTCTATAACGCCTGCAATAGCGCCGGATATACCGGATATTACTACAGCGTCAATAAGCTTTGTTACAAAGTTTGCACCTAAATAGAGCGCAAGCACTCCTACACCCATCATGGTTATTGGTACTATTAAGCAGCCGATGCACGGTATAAAATTAGATATCAATTGAATTACTGATAAGATCACTCCACCAATTACACCGGCCTTGATAGCCGATATATATTTTTCATCCATTATATCACCAGGAATGTAATCGCATTTTTAGTATAAAATCGTTATACAAATACTTTTAATAGAGGATACCGGAAAAGATCATCTTTTTGACTGATACCGATATTCATTTACCAGCAGATCGTTGCACGCTTGATAAGAAAGAATCACCAGTAAGGGATTCCTTGAAGGCTGATAAAAAATTATGCCTGGTTCGCTTAATTCCGCCATATAATCGGCTTTATTTTTTATCTTTTAATGTAACATTAGCAATTGTAGGGGGGAATCAAATGGATCTTAAAAAACTGATAATTCTTGGCGCGATAGTTGTGACTGTGCTGGTCATGACAGAGCCGGCTAATGCATATCTATGGCCTCCTGCCATAGGAAGTTGTGGTTTCGGCGGACTGTTCGGAGTCTATGGACCGAACGGATTATGGGGTCAGCCCATACCGGTCCCTGTACCCGTACCTGTACCTGTCGCGGCTCCGGTACCTGTGGCTGCTCCTATTCCGTATTGCGGAGGATTTGGCGGATGCGGACCTGTACCCTATGGCCCGGGATTCGGTGGATTCTGTTAGATGAAAAAGTAATATAAAAAGAATTTTAAGCGGGCATATTCCCGCTACTTTTTAATTACATATTTTTCTAAAAAAAATTATCCCGGATATATTTAAATATTTAGAAATTGAAGTTCTTAATAAATATTCGATTAATTAGCAATGCCTCAATTAAATATGGCTTAGCAATCAATGAGGGGGTATATAGTCTTGAAATCCGGGGTGCCATCATTAGCGGTAGTTATAATCTTATGTATTTTAATTGCTCAGACAGTAAATGCTGCAAGTCCAACTGTTAACGATCTGCTTGCTGAACCACACATTATTAAATCACCGCAACCAACTACGATAAGCTATACGCTGGATGACGTTGGAATATCACGGGTCATCCTGGAGATATATGACCAAAACAACGTCCTTGTAAGGAATATCGACCAGGGAGTAAAAAGCAGCGGGTCTTACAGTATAGTCTGGGACGGGTGCGATAATAATGGCAACTATCTGGAAGACGGCATTTATTCAGTAAGGGTCAATTCTACGGATATCTACTCGTTTTCTAAAAAATGGGGCCAGCCTTCTGATATAATATCTTCGTCCTATCCGTTAAGCGTTATTGTAAACGGTAGCGGAAATGTATTTGTGTCCGGTTTCAATATGTATATGGATAATAACGTTTACAAAACGAAATCATTCATTTACGTTTTTAACCCCGATGGAACATATCAGGAAAGCCTGATACTGGGTGAATCCACGAACTTTATGGAAAATTTACCCCTTGATATGGCTTTTAACTCTAGCGGTTATATGTTCGTGACAGAGCCGGTCGATGTGGTGGTATATTCTCCGGATCTCTCATACTACGGACGGTTTGGGGTCATGGGTAATGGCACCGGAGAATTCCTGTTGGCAATGGGTATCGACATAGATCAATCTAACGATCATATCTATGTCGCAGATTCTTATAATAATCGAATTCAGGTCTTCGACAGTGATTATAACTTTGTAGACACATGGGGGATGGGGGGAACTGAGCCCGGTAACTTCACCAGGCCCTTCGACCTGGCCATAAACTCTTCAGGCTATGTATATGTCGCAGATTATGGAAATAAGCGCGTACAGGTTTTCTCTTCGGATGGCTCGCTTGTGAGCGCATGGAGCAGCGACCCCGGAGGCGTATCAGGCATAGCGATAAATGACAGCGACTTTGTTTATGTCACTAATGATCTTAGCGATAATGTAAGCGTATTTGATAAAAATGGAAATTTCCTTTATACATGGGATATAACTAATGAGCCCTTACCCGGGTTTATTCCCCTGCGAATTCCCATCGATATAGGACTGAATGATGAAGTATATTATCCGCATATTTATGTCTCGGCGACCGATATGTCGATGTCAAATTTTATTTGCGTGACGGACTCCGAGGGGAATAGTCTGGACACAATTGATTTTATATCACAGCCCGGCGGTTTCTCAGGAGCTTCAGGTATCGCAGTTAATTCTAGCGGTTACATATATGTCGTAGATAAAGTCTGTATCCAGATATTTGATCCGGATGGGAACTTCGTCGGCTACGGCAGCAATCTTCCAAGATGCCCGAACAGTATCGCCATCAATAGTAGCGATCACGTTTATGTAACGGACTATATGCAGGGTACAGTGTTCGTATTTGATCCTGATAACAATTTTGTCAGATCATGGTCTTTGAACTTTGACATGAATTTTTTTGGCATTCCTTTAGGCATGACCATACCTGCTTATCTTTACGATATTGCTATTGATCAATACGAAAATGTTTACGTTACTAATATGCCGGCACTGCCAATGATGACCGGCAACTATAAGATCAAGATCTACGACCCGAATGGCAACCCGATCAATAGCTGGTGCGGCGGTGACATATTCAGTTCATTTTTCGATCTGCTGATCAATCCGCCAACAGATGAAGAAGAATTAAATGAATTTATGGAAAAATGGGGAGATCTCTGGAACATGGCGAACAATATGTTTGACTTCAGCCAGTTCACGGGTATCGCCATAAATTCCAGCGGATATGTGTATACCGTAGTAAAAACGAATAGTACCTATAGCAATATTTTAGTGATCAATCAATCAGGGGTAATCGTTAATGGGTGGGGCGGATATGGCAGCCAGGACGGGCAGATAAATACGCCCTATGGAATCGCCATAAACTCAAGCGATTATGTCTTTGTTGCTGATTCCGGTAATGATCGTTTCCAGATCTTTGACCCCGCGGGTAATTTTGTATACAGGCTGGGGGTAAATGGCAGCGGAGACGGAGAGTTCAAAGGCCCCACCGGCATAGAGATCAACGGCGATGATGACGTGCTTATAGCCGATACCGGTAATTACCGCGTGCAGGTATTCGAATACTTTATCAATGTCTTCGATGACGCCGCTGTTTACGTGGACAGCATCCCGCCGGTATCTTCGGTCGTTTTGTACGGCACGTCGGGCACCGGCGGGTGGTATACCTCGGACGTTACTGGGAGTATCATAGGGATCGATAATGTTTCCGGAGTCGATCATTCACAATATAGTTTTGACTGTAATGACTGGACTGACGGCTCAACGTTTACTGTCTCGAGCGAAGGGACCGGCAAGGTGTATTATCGTTCTGTCGATAACGGCGGTAATATTGAACTTGCGAAAAATGTTACGATAAGTATTGATAAAACGCTTCCCGTCGCGTATTGTTCGCTGGACGGCCTGCCCGGTAACAATGGCTGGTATATCTCAGAGGTAGCAGTGACACTCACTGCCAACGATGGCGTATCCGGGGTCGCGAAAATTGAGTATAACATCGACGGAGCCGGATGGACAGATTACGCATGTACGTTCAATATCAGCGAAGGGCAGCATATATTGACCTACAGGAGCGTGGACATAGCTGGAAATATAGGTGACTCTGAAAGCGAGACTATAAACGTTGACATGTCAGCACCTATAATTCAATGCAGCCTGAGCGGCTCTAAGGCTAACCAGGGCTGGTTTGAATCGGATGTCACGGTCACTCTTACGGCAAGTGACAGTATATCAGGGATAAACTATACTGAATACAGCATTGAGGGTGTTAACTGGAACATATACGTAAAACCGTTCAAAGTACCGCTTGACAGGCAGAAAACGATATTTTATCGTACAGTAGATAATGCAAGCAACCCTGCTGACGGCAGCCAGTTCATTTACTTCCCGCCGCAAAGCGTCCCTAACCTGTATTCCGTAACAACGCCGGTCACAACACCAACGGCGACAGCTATTCCTTCAGTATCAATTACGCCCACAACAGATCCGTCACCTACACCGGTCCCGGTAACACCGACACCGGAGCCGTCAATGGCCATAAGTGATGATCAATGGAACGATACGGGTCTTTTGTTAATATTACTTGCATTAGCCATTATATCGGGTGTAGCGGCCTATTTCCTGTGGATAAAACCCAGGCAATAAATAACAGATAGAGGTTCCTATCTGTTATTTTTTATTTTTTTTATCATGCCATATGGTAAAGATCCCCGGGGCTGTGTTTGAAGAAGTATATTATGGTTCCCATATGATCTCACCAGTCGTAGTATTCGAGTGTTGGCGTGTGTACATTGTCGGATATCAGCTGCTTTTCACCAGTACCGTCGGGTTTTATCAGGATAAGCCTGTGAGTGGCGCCTGCTGCTTTACCATCTATGATTATCAGGTCGATCTTCAAGTACAGGATATTCTTCCCGTCGCCTGAAAATACAGGAAGACCGGACATATGGCCAAGGTTCGTCAGTTTTTCAGTATTTCCTCCGAGATCGACCTTATAGACGTTCCAGGGCGTAAGTTCCTTCCAGTTTTCAATCAGGATATTTGTGTTCACTATATCCGTCCACGGCCTGCTGCCTTCGTAGCGGGTGAACACTATCTCTGAGCTATCCGGGCTCCAGCTCGGGTCGTGATCCGACTGGCTGCCGCTGGTAGTCGTTAATTTTCGTATGTTGCTGCCGTCGCTGTCCATTACATATATCTCTTCACGGGCACTCTGCAAGGTATCACGGGTTGACTTGAACGCTATTTTAGTTCCGTCAGGCGACCATTCCGGATCGTTGTCTTCATATGGGGAGTCCGTCAGCCGTTTTAATCCGGTACCATCAATATTGATAACATAAATATCAGCAGCTCCCGACGGATTACCCTGTGCATCACGGAAGGAACCGAATACAAGCTTCGTACAATCCGGAGACCAATCAGGATGGCCGTCTATGACACGGTTATCGGTCAGCCGCGTTTCTTCACCGGTCTCAAGGTCAAGCACGTATATGTCCCAGCTCAACAGGTCGTTGATATCCCCTGCATGGAAAGCCACTTTTTTACCGTCAGGGGATAATGCCGGATTGTTCTCATGACGGTCATTATTCGTCAGGCGAGTTATACCATTCCTGTCCTGCAGATACAATTCGCCTGAGGACGAATCGGCTTTTGACATGAACACTATCTTTTCGTTAGGCACGTCCTTCCATATGTCACCATTATTATCATTGACTGATGGCGTAGTTTCCTGGAAGCAACCCGTGACCGAAACGATTACCGCGATCATCATTATCATGCAAAGGTTCCCGGGATATCTAAACATGGCTTTCGATCACCTCATTTTTTACGCGCTACGTATACGTCGGCTTCGATCATGTTGCCGTCTTTATAGTAGTGATGTATGAAGTAAATATTCCCGGCTGCGTCAAGCGTCGGCTCGCCTGCGAAATTCGATACGATCTCTTCCGCCGGTCCCCACTCGCCGTTCTGCATCTTTACACTGCGGAACACGGCAGGGCCGGTATATCCAAGCCTGCTCTGCCCGGTGAACCAGAGTTCGTTGCCGTCAGCCGAGATGAACGGCTGGTCATCCATATACTGGCTGTTCACATTAGGGCCAAGGCTGACCGGCTGGCTCCATACTCCGTTGACCTTTTCGGACTTGTATATGTCCCTGTTGCCTTCCCATATGCTTCCTGTGTCGGTCCCGTTAGCCGACCAGCCGAAGTATATAGTATTACCGTCCGGTGTTACATGGAACTCGCCAATGTCATACTGCTTATTCAATTGCTCCCCGGCATTAGTCCAGTCGACCCATTTTCCATTTTCATTTCTTGCCGTATATACGTCGACCTGGCCATAGTTCCCCGTACGGACCGATGCGAACCACATGGTATCACCCTGAAGGCATATGCATCCGTCCATTGATAGATCACCGTTCAGGAAAAACCTCTCCGGCTCGGTCCAGGCCCCGTTGACCTTTTTCGACACATATACGCCTGTTACGCCATCGATGATCTGTTTCTCCACCGGGACTCTGACGTCAGGGGTGAAGAAGAAATAGAACGTATTTCCGTCAGAAGTTATGAAAGGAGAGTCCTCGGCACCTGCCGTATTGATAGGTCCTTCCAGGGGTACAGGCTTTTCCCATTTGTATGAATGAACGATGGGAGCGAAGTCATCAGTTTCCGGCCCCATCTTTACCACGTCTGCGGGTATCGTTTGAGCACGGGTCAGAGCTGGTTTCTCTTCCTGAGGGAAAAGACCGCAACATCCGCAGACTAATGTCGTGACTGCTATGATACAAATTATGATCAGAAAATATCTGGAAGGATTATGCATAATATACATGTTAACACCAGAATAAATAAACTTTTATCTACAAGAAAGAAAATAAGCAAAAATTTATTAATATTTACCCGTATAATTAAAAAAATAATTTTTAATTTATAAGGTGGTATTAATTGGCAAATTTACCTGGTATGATCGTTACATGGATCACTTTTCCCGGAGTAATTCTCCATGAAATTAGCCATAAAATATTTTGCGACCTGTTAGGCGTGCCTGTTTATAAAGTTAAATATTTTTCATTCGGAGACCCGGCCGGATACGTGGAACATGACTAATTTGTATTTTATAAGGAATCTTTCTTGATCACTACGGCACCATTCATCATCAATAGCCTGTTTTCATTATTAGTATTTATGATCGCGGCTTTTAACATTAACACTATCCTTAACGGGATCTTGATCTGGTTAGGGATATCATTTGCGATGCATTCATTTCCAAGCATAGGAGATGCAAAAAGTTTATGGGCATCGACTAAAACGGAATGGAGAGAAAATCTTCTCATACTGTTAGGTCTTCCGCTTGTCATCATCATTTTTATCGCAAATGTACTCAGGTTCTTCTGGATCGATCTCGTATACGCTGCTATTTTATGGGGAATAGCGGCCGGTCTTATTAATAAGATCCCATTCATATGATCTTAACTATCGTTTGAATCCAAAAAATAATAAAACCTAATTTTTTTAACATTTTAAAACAATAATTAAGATCATTTTTAGAGATCATTATCTAAAAATTGTTGACTTTAGGAAGTATAAAGATAAAAACAAATAAGAAAATATTACAAAAAACAACAATATACTAACATCATGTTTTCATTTTTTCTCTAAAATAAATTTTTTAGATTAATTGTTATTATACAATTAATAACACCGCCAATTGTTGTACAGATGATACCGGTAACCATCCGCATTACTGTATACAACCAGTTGTGCCATAGGATGGGCTGGTCATATGGGCGATATATTGTGAAGTTATAGTAAAGTTCGAAAATCAGGTATAATACAGGGTTCGATACCGCCCGGGAAATTGCTGAAACAGATATCAATTGTTATTGTGTCAGATATCGGTTGAGGCGAACCAGTCTGAACCCGCCCACATAAGCGCAATCATAATTGGTTTTGTAATAAATGTGACTATCAACAATATCATAAGTACCTCGTTAGGGCTCGCGAACAGGTGTGTGGTAAGGGAATATATTGGATCGGCCGCCCCGTTATTTTCGCCGTAATCACCAGGATCAAAGATTGCTTCCGGCCAACATATTGCCAGATATAACATATTTGTAATACAATGCACATAGTAATCTTTATTGTTCAATGGTGAAATTTGTGCAAGAGCCGGGCATTGAAAATATAAAAGGCCTTACGGAAGACGAAGCCGCTGAAAGGATAAAAACGGAGGGTTATAACGAATTACCTGCGAGTAAAAAGCGCACTATTATAGACATATCCCTTGAAGTTTTGAAAGAGCCGATGTTCTTACTTCTCATAGCCGGCGGGGCCATATACCTCATGATCGGGGATGTTGAAGAAGCTCTCATGCTGCTCGTGTTCGTTTTCGTGGTCATCGGGATAACCATTTATCAGGAGCAGAAGGTAGAGAGGGCCCTTGAAGCGCTAAAAAGCTTATCAAGCCCGCGTGCACTGGTCATCAGGAATGGAGTGGCCGCCAGAATACCCGGAAGAGAAGTGGTACGTGGGGATATTATCATGCTGTCGGAAGGGGACAGGGTGCCAGCCGATGCCGTCGTCCTTTCCTGCAGCAATTTACTTATCGACGAATCGCTGCTCACAGGAGAATCAGTGCCCGTAAGGAAAGTCCCCTGCGAAAAAGAATCGGTAATAGAAAGGCCTGGCGGTGATGACCTCCCATTTGTATATTCAAGCACTCTTGTAGTGCAGGGGCATGGTGTAGCTGAGGTAAATAAGATCGGGATAAACACAGAAATCGGTAAAATAGGTAAAGCCCTTCAGACATTAGAACCGGAGGAAACCCCTCTTCAAAAAGAGACTAAAAAGCTGGTCAAGATCTTCGCGGCCGCTGGAATGGCTTTGTGCGTCCTGGTCATCGTTATTTATTCCATTACCAGAGGAAACTGGCTTAACGGAGTGCTCACAGGGATCACTCTCGCAATGGCGCTTATCCCCGAAGAGATACCGGTCGTCTTAACGATCTTTCTGGCCCTTGGCGCATGGCGTATGTCGAAAAGAAGAGTGCTGACAAGGCAGCTCAGATCGATACAAACGCTTGGCTCTACGACAGTGCTATCTGTTGATAAGACCGGCACGCTCACGATGAACAGGATGTCGTTAAGAAAGCTTTACGCGCAGGGAAAATTTTTTACGATCGATGAAAATACAGCTTCGATGCCCGAACCCTTCCACGAGCTTATGGAATACTCAATACTGGCCAGCCAGCATGACCCGTTTGACCCTATGGAGAAAGCGATAAAGGACGTCGGAAATAAGATACTTATAAACACGGAACATTTGCATGATAGCTGGATCCTTGTCCAGGAGTATGCTCTATCAAAAAAACTCCTCGCGCTTTCACACGTATGGAGATCTCCGGAAGGCAATGAATATGTGATCGCGGCAAAGGGCGCTCCCGAAGCCATATATGACCTGTGCCACATGGATGATAAAAAAATATCTGAATTGAATTCCAGTGTACAGGAAATGGCAGGGGAAGGATTACGGGTCCTTGGCGTAGCACGAGCCGTCTTTAAAAAAAGCGACCTTCCGACGGATCAGCACGAATTTAATTTTGAATTTATAGGGCTCATAGGGTTCTACGACCCGCTACGTCCCGGGGTGGCAAATGCTGTTAAAGAATGCTATGAGGCCGGGTTACGGACCATTATGATCACAGGCGACTACCCTGTCACCGCGCAAAATATCGCAAAGCAGGCGGGGATATCGCCGTGCAATGAGATAATTACCGGCATTGAGCTTGAAAAGATGGGCGATGATGAGTTAAAAAGGCGTATAGGTAATGTGAACGTGTTTGCCCGCGTCGTTCCGGAACAGAAGCTGCGCATCGTGGAAGCTCTAAAAAAGAACGGAGAGGTCGTCGTAATGACCGGCGACGGCGTGAACGATGCGCCCGCGCTGAAAAACGCACATATCGGATTCGCCATGGGAAGCAGGGGGACCGAAGTCGCACGCGAAGCATCGTCATTCGTATTGCTGGACGATGATTTCTCTTCGATCGTGCAAGCGGTAAAAATGGGAAGGAGGATATTCGATAACTTAAAAAAGGCGATGTCGTATATTTTTGCCATACATGTACCCATTGCAGGAATGTCCCTGCTCCCCGTGCTCCTGGGATGGCCGATAATGCTTTTCCCCGCACATATTGCCTTTTTAGAGCTTATCATCGATCCGGTTTGTTCGATAGTATTTGAAGCGGAGCCTGAAGAGAAAGACGTGATGAAAAGACCTCCTAAAAAATTGAATGAGCCTATCTTTGATAAAAAGATGATATTTATAAGCATTTTACAGGGGCTGGTCATACTGGCAATAGTCGCAGCCGTTTACAGGGGAGCACCAATGCTTGGGGAGAGCGAGGAGCAAGCCCGGGCTCTTGCTTTTACGACACTTGTTATAGCGAACCTTAGCCTTGTATTCACAAACCGCTCATGGAGCAGGACGATACCGGAAATGATCAGGACACCGAATAAAGCACTTCTAGGAGTTTCGATCATAGCCCTGTTTTTCCTGGCTTTATCGCTATACGTACCGTTCCTGTCGTCCATATTTCAATTCGGTCAGCTACACTTGATCGACCTGGTCATCTGCGCAGCGGCCAGTATACTGGGCATATTATGGTTTGAGGGATTAAAGATCGTTAACAGACAGTCAAGGTAGATCAAATAGGAAAAATATTACCAACGAACTAAAGACACGTCGCACGAAGTATCGTATACAGTTAATTCATGGTTTTATTATATCTTCCCTATTACAATAAAGACCTCAAATGTACCGTGTTCGAGTTTATCGATCGATGCCATCAGAGCTATGTGAATTATATATGGGATCAATTAATCTGAAAAAGTACTTATTCGCACCCATCAGCCAGTTCACGACCTTTTATCTTATCTATCCTCCGAATTTATCTGTTGTAAGATTATTAAGCTTTTTAAGAAATTCAGACGATAGAGACTTATATATGAATGACATGCTAATCAGATAATAATATATAAAATTAGACCGTTGCTCGACACCGGCCTGAGGAAAATAGAAATGACAAAACAAGCACCAATAGAACCGCAAAAACTCGTGAAGCTTCTGGAAAAATTAGGCTATGTGAATAAGACCACGGACGGCTTACATGCCATATTCCAGAGAGAGGGGAACGTCAAGAGCATTATGATACAGCAGACAAGGGACCTGACCCCGGCGCTGTTGAAACAGGTGCTCATTAAGGTCTCGGACCAGACAGGCGTTTCCATTAACACCCTTAATGATATGTTGAAAGAGATGTGAATCGCAATATCATGATATCAAATTTATTTTCTTTTTAAGGCAGTATAGAACTTTAAAAAAATACGATAAACTGTACATTAATATTGTATAATAATGGATTATTTATATACCACTACAACTGTATTGAATTAACATAGAATTTTCCATAGCATAATGGCTTTTTTTAAGATTTCTTCACATGGCAGATGAGATACGTTTAACTTTTAATCTTATTTGATATAGCTCCATATATAACGCCACCAATGATAGAGCAGGCGATACCTGGCGCTATAATTATGACATTATACAACAAGTCAGGATATATGATCGGCTGACTACCATTAGCCGCCACTGAATTAAGTAGTCCGATAGTTAAGTAAGGTATCGAGATAGATAACGCTCCCGGGAACGCTGAGACATACATTAACTGTAACAGTGTTAGCTTATCTGTTGATGCGAGCCGGACCGAAACGGCTCCAATAAGCCCCATTAAAATAGGTGTTACTATATTTAGGACAATAAACAAGACTATAAGCACTTCATTGGGCTCATGAATGGGCGTAGGAGTGGGAGGATGCAAGGGGTCTGTCACAGCATCATTTCCGCCGTTAACGCCAGTATCAAAGACAGCTACAAGCCCATAAATAACTAGAAAATAAATTATGAGCAATGATATTCCGCCTAAGATACCCAGCATAACTGGTTTAATGTAAAAATATTTCACGCATCAGACCCCGGATCAATGTTTTTCTATTATTTATATGAATATTTACGATCATATACATTTAATTAAAGTTTCAGTTTTAATGATACTATTATAAAAGATTTCTATCATAAACCTACAACTAACTGATACTCATTTATTAATCCTACAATTGATGTACCCATTAATCAATTATTGTTATTAGCGTATCTAATAATATTATAATCAGTAAATATTCTATAAATGATCATATAATTGTATATTTTAGTATAATAAGTGCTTTTTATTTTTAAAAGAACATTCGTTCACCAACAGTGTTGATTTCTTTCAATTATGGATTATAATTAATATATTAAAAATTAGGATATTATTGTAAAAATATATAATAATATTTAAATTAATATATTTTCAATATTAACTGGTGATATTAGCATGAACCGGATATTAAAATTATTTTTAGTTTTTATGATCATTTTAACAGCCGCAGGATTGTTGATACCGACCTGTTATGCGAACGGATTCGCCACAGGAAAGCCAATATCCGTTAAGGGGATTGCCCAGCCATACCCAATAATCTCCGGTGTAACGGGACCACAACAATCCCCGATCTTAGGCCAACCGATAACCGCTACGGGAATGGCTCAACCCTCCCCGGGATTTACTAAGGTGATAGATAAACCACTTTCACCGGGCCTGGGCCCGCCGACATACATGGAACCGTCTAAATTTGTCCCGGGACTTATTGAGCCAATAAAAAAACCTCAACCGCCTGTTGATTTTGTACCGCCAAAACCCTGGCCGCCTGGTGGTCAGCCGGGATATCCACCACAATATTATCCGCCCGCAACACAATATGTTCCTGTTCCCTACCCGGTACCGGGAACATCCACTTCAACGATAATAGTGCCGCCGCCAACACAAAGCTATTCAGAGCCTACGGTTTTACTAAAGCCCGGAGGTCCCTGCGAATATGACGAAAACAGTCAATCATACCGCGACTCATATGGCAGGCAATGCTGGTATGACGGACGGAACTGGTGGGTCAGGTGAATTGATATTTAAACTATTGGAGGCTAATAGCCTCCTTATATTTTATGTTAACAATATTCGATATTGCGGAAGATCTTTTTTATCTCTAAAATAGTCAAAGCAGGTACATAAGATAAAAACAAGAATTAACCTTCTTGATACTCATGACCGTGATAGAGACGATCATAAAAATATGGATAAAATAGCTAAAACTTTTTTATAAAACCTTAAATGCAATTAATAATCGTTATAATTTACTTTTATTTTAACTCATGATTATTAATGATATAGCGCCACCTATATCTAGAATAAATAATGAAGACATTTGGGTAATTTTATTGACAGTCGAACAAAAGGTTGTTAGTGTGGTACAGGAAGCCCCAGTGAAGCCAGCCGTCCTTGGAAACCCGGCGCCGCTGGGCCTGATGGGTTTTGGCATGACCACTATATTGCTGTGCATGAAACTGGCAGGTCTCATACCGGCAGAGAGTTTAGGAATGATCGTCGCCATGGGCATCTTCTACGGCGGTATAGCCCAGGTTATTGCGGGGTGGCTGGAATACCATAAAGGAAACACGTTCGCAGGGACAGCTTTCACATCCTTCGGGCTATTCTGGATCCTCTTTATCGCTATCCAGCTGCTCCCGACACTGGGATTGGCGGCTGCCGTAGACGGGAAGTCTATGGGCGCGTTGATCGGCGTATGGGGACTGTTTATGGCCTATATGTTCATCGCCACACTGAATAAGCCCATGATCTTCCGGATCATCTTCGGCTCCGCAACTGTGCTCTTCTTCGTAATTGCGATCGGCGACTATACCGGTGAAGCGCTTATCAAGACCATCGGCGGGTACATTGGTATCTTCTGTGGCAGCTGCGCCTTTTATCTGGCCATGGCGGATATTCTTAACGAGACTTTTGGACGGAAGGTCCTGCCGATAGGGTAATTGAGGTTTGTGGAGTTGAAAGGAGTACAGGGAGAAAGATATAAAAAAGTCCCATGGAACTCCTTTTCCTATTTTTATAGTCTATTCAATAGCTAATGATGTTTTTTGACATTTTTTAATATTCATTGGCTTTCTAAAAAATTATACTCGTAAAACTTGATCAAAGCTATTACAACTATTATATTGATCATTATAGCTTTAATGATGTAAAAAGTATGATCCTGCCGTATCTTTATTTAGTTAAGTCGCTTGTAGAAAGCTACAATGGAAAAGTATGAGTGGAAGGCAATATGACCGGTGACCTCACCAAGGGCATAAAGTTCGTAGTAATGTTGCCAGTTTATTCTAAAAATATCGGTAGGGTAGCTTATAGGATCGCTACCCTCTCAAAGGTATTATACTCAACCGACCTTTTGTACAGGAGGTATCGGGTATTTCCCCTCCAGCACATCCGGCTTTGGCTGGTACATCCTGAGGATAAGGTAGAAATCCCCCTCGGGAGCCGGCAGCCAGTTCGATCCGGACCCGGACGGCGGATCATGCTGTATGTATATGTCCAGAGACCCGTCAGATTCGTATTTCAGACCGGATGTCCTATCCCCGATAGCGTATCGATCTTTGGCGTTGGGCACTAGCAGGTACGTCGTCGAATCATACATGGTCAATGACCAAAAGGCATCTGCCGAGGGCATATTATCCTTATCGAAGTGCACTATGTATTTGTTGGCACCGTTTAGCTGCTGACCATCAGAATCCACCTCTGATTTTGCATATATCGCTTCCTGAGGTAAAACAGCCCCAAGACCCCCATCAGCCACTGCAGCACGTAACAGATAATCATAGCCATATATGCCCATACCTGTCCCGGCCAAATATGTCCAACCGTTCACGCTTATACCCTTCATTGTCGCCCAGGTAGTCTTAGCGATCTGATCCCCATCCTTGACAGCGCGTGACAGGCCATCGGCCATTGCATGATCCAGGTCATTACCATAGGGTGTTTCATTCTTTCTGAGGCCGATCCTGTCGAATATGGCCATAAGAGCTTCTTCCCCCTTTGGAGGAGGGTTATTCTTTAAGGCGACGCGGAGCTCTTCGAAGAATTTTAACTTTTCCTGTGCTTCCGTGGACGGAAACATTTTATTGAAATCGGATAGTGTTTGATCCTTTACACTTGCCGCAGGCTTTCCGAACTGATCTAACGGTGTCAATGTGAATTGTTCCTGCAGTGCCCGGACCGCGGGAATGTCGGATTCGCCATTAACAAGTACCCTTCCTATGATCCACACCGTATTCGTAGGAGATCTGACAGGATTTAAGCCTTCGGGAAGGCTGCCGTTCCAGCCGGGGCCTATAATGGCAAAATTACCTTCTCCAGTGCCGGTGGTCCTGCGGCCTATGCTGTCAAGATTATTTGTATACGCGTCCATAAGCTGCATGACGTAATACCTTCCATCAGTGTCCGGGACATGTAGGATAATCGGCCCGTTGCCCAGCTCAAGCCATGCTATCGAATAAAGTGTATCCACGTTCGGTGTCACGACTTCCGTATCATTCGGTGTTGTCAAACGTCCCTTATGGCCGAACTGATTGATCGAAGCATGACCTGCGCCTGGCATCGTAACGAATAATTTTTCCGTCCGTTCCATAATGACTGGCGCCAGACCATAGATATATGCTTGGACGCCGATCGTGTATGCGTCTTTCTCACGCGCTGCATAGTCGCTACTTGTGTCGGTTTCGCGAGATATGCCACTTTTTTGTTCATCTACTGTCATGGCCATTGCAATGTTTAAAAAATGAATGAAGCCGATTACCATAAGGCTGATAAGGGCTTTAACAGGTTTAACTGGGGTAAAAAAGTATTTTATTACCCGTTCAGGTATTATCATTTCCAATCCACCTGATAAAAATATATAAGTAATTATATATAAAATCTATGAAAATTATGAACTATAGACAATTCAATTGCATATACGGATTGAATTATCTATTATCAAGATATGATTGATTTTCCAGTAGTTTAATTGTTATTTCATATTTCTATGAGTGTTAATTATACTACGCTGTTTATAATAACATAAATTGTAACTATTTATAAAATTTATACCTTTCAGAAACAATTTTAAAATTATATATACATATAAGTTATTAAATATTAATATTATATTCGAGGACTTCGATATGAATAAGTCAGTATTGTTAATAGGAATAATATTTATATTATCGTCTTTTTGTGGATGCGTAGAAGATGACTATTCTATAGATTATACAAATACACAAAAACCAACTATTAATCCGGCACCTACAATTTCAGGCGGTAATTTCCATAGATCTAACATGATAACAAATGGTTCCAAAGAAATTAATGAAGTTTTCGAATGTATAAATAAAGTAAATATGTTAAATGATAAAGAGTACTGTCTCTATTATTATTATCAAGATATTGATTTGTATACAAAAGAAGCATATAAGCTATGGCTCGATGGTTTAAAAGTGAGAACTGATGATTATATCTCATCAGCTTATGATACAATAGCTGCTTGTCAAAAATGTAAGTTTTACTATCCTACTGATTCAAAAGAATATAAACAATTTAACGAAGAAACTGAATATTTGAGATATACAATTAAAGAATATCAAAAGACTTATGATAGTAGCGAAAAAATTTATTATAAATATGTAGACGAAGATATTTCTTATAATCAAGCTATGAGTGATTTAGAGATAATAATAAAATTATTGCCGTTAGCAGCTTCTTTGTAAATAATTACCTCAAAATTATCTTTAAAAATAATTCTTATAGACATAGAATTAATACTATATATTTTATTATAAGTATTAAATGAACCGAAAATATAATCACAAAATTTATTATTAATTATTTACAGTTTAAATTTTATACATGTTTAAGAAAATAATAAATTCAATATTAATACTATGGTTTTCAATAACAATATTATTTATTTTAGTAAATATATTTTCAATAAAATTAGACTTTGTAATTCAATATATAATACTTTCATACTTTATATTTATCTTACCATTAATGTTCGTTGAATCATTCAGAACGATAAACAGTACTAATAATGGTAAACTAATAACTACTATGGAGAATATATTAATCAAAATAAAAAAAGCTTTTAAAATAAACAATAATCAAAAAGTTTTACTACTTATGTTTATTGTAATATCTTCTGTAATATCATTTTCAACGATGTATAATACAGAACATATTGATAACATTATAGGTAAATATTATAACAATAAATATACATTGGAATTATCAAATAATATTATTAATCAATCTGATACAGATAAAAATAATACTATTAAAATATTGGATTGGCAAAAACAAAATTTATTAAATATTTATGGCAAAAGTTTTTCCATATTATATACTAATTCCTATTTAATAATAAATTATCAGACATTATTAAAAGAATCGCCAAAAGAACCTTATCTAGACTATATTTTAAGAATACCATATAATATTAAAATAGATAATTTCATATTTTTTAGTAATGAAAATCCAAAGAATGCTTTGTTCTCAATTTATACTCGTTATCAGGGGACATCTAACTCTTCATTATGGGATTCGGGTAAATGGGCAATAATTACAAAATCTGGAGCTTGTGGAGAATATTCTTTCGTATTTACTGAATTAGCAAATATGAGTAATATTAAAGTTAGAAATATATGTCTTAATGGCGAAGATCATGCTTTTAATGAAGTCTTAATAGATGATGAATGGATAACCATTGATTCAACACAAGAAAATGCTTATGATCCTGAATTAGATATGGAGTCTTATCTTAAATTAGATATATCCTATGCCTATGCACTTTATCCAAATGGTACCATTGAAGATGTTACTTATAGGTATACAAATCTTTCCAATATTAATATATATGTTTATGATGGTAATGAAAATACTGTTAATAATTCAACGATTAAGATTTATAGTAATAATAAAAGACCCAATTTATTTACAAACTTATCTTTAGAAACGGGGCAATCAAATTGTATAAATTATAATATTGGAAGTGGTAATTATAATATTGAGGTATTCAATGAATCTTATTCAGGTAAACTATTAGATGTAACAATATTTGAAAATAAAGTAAATAATATTTATATAAATATTACTGATAAAATTGATGAAAGACAGAAATTTAATAAGAATGATGAACAAAATTATAATTTAATATTATTTATAAACTCATTGGCGATCATAGCTTTATCAGCATTACTTGTATATCTTTTATTGATAATTGATAATTTACTAAATAACATATATAACGAAGTTACTAGTATTTTTATAATTGGCATTTCTTTTGTATTGTTATTAATAATGATTATGGCCATAGATACATTATTTTATTTTTCTATTTCCTGTGTTTATATATTAATTAGTGCTTATGTCTTATATGATATAATTAAATAATAAACAAATATAATAAAAATTATTAGTTCTAAAAATTTTTTGAACATATAGATACCTTTTAGTATTCTAATTTTTCAAATATTGATTATATTTTACCAGAATCAACATTCTGACAAATCGACCAAATAAAAAGTACTTGATATTAATATAATATATTTTGATATGTTAGAATTAACTCCAAAATTGTTTTCCTTTTATAAATCACATAAAAATAAGGTGGGGTTGAAGGGATTTGAACCCCTGATCGACAGGTCTCTCCGATAAACTGGGATTTCAACCAGAAAGCACTGAAATCAGCGCTCCAACGGCTCCTCACAAACTCCCCGTCGGGAGTTTCAGGTGACCCGTTGCTCATCATATTTCTGGAAGGCCATTTCTGACCTTGCCACCGCTGGAGCCTGTCGCCATACCTGGCTTGGCCACAACCCCTCTTAGTTCGAGAGTACAGTATTACTCTCTAATCACTAATAAACGTTTTTAGATTTACGTTTTTTGTACGTTTTTAACGTGTTTAATGGCGGGCCCGGAGGGATTTGAACCCTCGACCCCCGGCTTAGAAGGCCGGTGCTATGTCCAGACTAAGCCACGAGCCCATCTGTCACGTTAATGCGTTTTGATAATGGCTATTCTCATATATATAGTCTTTGATTTTTAAAATCAGAATGTCCCGATGTATCGTATAATATAAGCTTATTTTTAGTTATCAAGAAAAGTCTTTTATTTCTGAATTAATGACGTATAAAGCGTTTTTTACCTTTTACATAAATAAAAGCATCGACTACCATCCCGTTTTCTACAATACGGGCCTTTACGCCTGCTCGCTCATATATCCCATATCTTACGCCTTCGTATTCATCAAGAGAATTGATCTCATTATCTGAAAGGCCCATCAATAGTACGCCTTCTATAGATACACCTGTTTCCATCCTGGCACTATAATAACCGATGTCCGTATCAAAAAATCGATGAAAGCCTTCTACTAAGGCTGGCTTCATTTCTGGTACTCTCCCGATAACCTCTTTAACGCATGCTTCTTCCATCAATGTCCCATATGAGAACAGGTTATATGACTTTTCCATGACAGGAGATAAAAAGTTACTATTAGTATTGAGTATTTCCATTGAAGATCATTAATAAAATAACAAGTCAGGTGATGTTTTTGTGGTTGCGCCTGTCTGATGGCAGGTAGACACCTAACCTCACTGAAACACAGAAACCAGTGTTCCCGTGCTTGTGTTTTTTGGGTTTGGTGTGTTGTTGGTTTTGGTTGTGGGGTAGAAAAGTGTTTTTATTGTTTTGAAGGTGGATTACATTCTTTTTTGGTATTTTATGAGAGAATGTAT
>NZ_PGCK01000012.1 GCF_021023085.1 Methanooceanicella nereidis
GGAAGGCAAACCCTCAGAGATATAAACACTTTTTAATCCCATAAAAAGAAAAATATCTCAACACAAGAGGAAAACGCCTTCCAACAAAAACACCGAACAACCACTCACACACCAACGGAACTACTGGTGCCCCGTTGAGCGGTTCGTGGTGAAAACTGGTGGTCCTCGTTCGCCTTTGTGGTGTATCATATTTCATTAAAATTAAGGCTTTTATATTATCTCTTTTAAGAAATCAATGCCTTCTTTTGAGTTGAATATGGGCGGGTCCCATAGCTCATCAAGCTCCGTGCGTATGGCGATGACCTTTTCTTTTTTGACCGGATCGTAGCCCTCTTTTTCGACTTTCTTCTTATACACAAGTACTCCTTTCCTCTGCCATCCCGGCGTCTCGCCGAGATTAACACCCCTGCGCCACATCATCTCGTGTATGTCCTCGTATTTCATACCGTGCATCTTCGCAGCCGCATCCTTTTCGTTCACGCCTTCTTTGACCAGGCTATAGAAACCGTATGACTGCATGTGGTTACGCCATGCCTCTGCCTGCCTGTATTGCAGGTATTCTATCATGTTCTCGGGGTGCATGGGTATCACACGGGCATCGAAGGCGAGCGGCGTGTCGATCTTCAGCGCTATCGTCAGGGCGCTCGAAAGGAAGGAAGGGACCACAGAGTCCAGCTTTTCCAATCTTCCCTCAAAAGGGAGCTCCTTAAATAAAATATTAAACTCATCGGAGAACGTGAACACCCATTCCGGGGAAAGGCCGCTTTCCAGTATCAGCCTTCGCGCCGCCGTCACCATTCCCCTTTCAAATGAAATATCGTAGGGCTTTTCAAAATTAAGTCTTTTAAGGGACTCCTTAAAGTTCCTGCCGTCCGCTCTGATGATAATGGGCGGCACCGTTTTTATGTCCCTGTATATTTCATTTTTCTTCACTTTTAATGCTCCGATAGTCAAAGAATATTTAATGGAAAATGATATATTACTAATTTTCCTTTGAAGGTAACATATGGCGTCTCGACTGAACGTGTTTATGGGTCTGCGTCTACCGTCATTCGACCGTAGGGTCTGGATATTGTTCCTGGGGACAGCCCTGAACCAGTTCGGGATGTCCATCGTGATGCCGTTCATATCCATATATCTGTACGTCTATCAGGGTATCCCTGCCAGCTATGTCGGACTGGCCATGTTCACGGCATCTTTCGTGGGAGCTATGTTCCAGTTCATAGGCGGCGAGATGTGCGACAGGCTAGGGCGCCGTTTCGTGCTCATAGCCGGGCTGGTGACGCTCATTATCAGCTTCCTGCTGCTCGGATGGGCGGTGAGCGTAAAAGCTCCCTACGCATATTATCTCGTATTTCTCTCGATGACGCGCATGGCTACGGGGCTATTCAGGCCGATACCTAATATTATCGCTGCCGATATAGTCCCGTCAGAAAAAAGGCTTGAAGTATTCGGAATACTGAGAATAGCCCTGAACATCGGGTTTGCGACAGGCCCTGTGGTCGGCGGACTTATGGCCATCATATCCTATTCGTCGATGTTCTACCTGACGGCGGTCACGAGCACGATATACTTGCTCCTTGTAATATTTTTCATCGGCGATACGAGGACGTGCAAGCCGGCAGGAAAGTTCAGCCTGAGAGACCTGAAGTCTATAAAAAGCGACAGGCCTTTCATGATCTTTTCTGTCATGCTGTTTTTGGTCGCCATAGTGTATTCGCAGATGTACACGCCTCTTTCCATGTACGCCAAAGATTTCGTGGGGCTGTCTGAGCCCGAGATAGGGATGCTGTTCGCCGTCAACGGTCTGATGGTTGTCTTCATGCAGTATCCTGTGACATTGATCGCTGACCGGTACCGGCTGACAGTCTCCATGGGTATCGGCGCGCTGCTTTATGGACTTGGATTCGGGATCGTATCGATATCCAGCGGTTTCTGGATGCTGGCGGCATGCATATTCGTAGTGACGCTGGGCGAGCTTTTCTTTAGCCCGTCGTCCACTAATCTTACTGCTAATTTATCCGCCGGGGATAAACGGGGCCGTTACCTGGGATTTTCCGGGCTTGCCAACAGTATGGGCTTCGCAGTAGGGCCGCTGCTTGGAGGGGTCCTTCTTGATGTTTTCGCAGGCTCACAGGAATATACGTGGATGATTATCGGGGCGGCGGGAGCACTGTGCACTCTGGGGTTCCTGTCGTTAAAAAAGCTGGTGCCGCCGGAAAAGAACGATGCGGAGTATTTCGGATGAGATGTTCATAGCATTAGCTATTATCAGAGAGAAATTTTATTTAAAAAATTTACTTTATAAGATCCCGGGAGATCATATCTCCTCAGGCTCTTCCTTACCGTATAAAGACACCGACGGTTGCCTTATGATGACGACATCCGCTGCAGCGAGAACCCACCTGTAAGGAATTATTACTCCCCTGGTCTCAACGTCAAATATATCCCTGTTTATGTTTACCAGCGCCAGACCGGAGATCTTTCTCTCATTAGACTCTAACTGGACGTCGTTCACCTTGCCCACGTACTTCCCCTTGTCCGTGTAGACGTTCAGGTCGAATAAAGAGGTTATATCAGCAATCATTTAGACTCCTCTCCCCTACTTATTGTAGTATAATGATATATACTTTGTTAGATAATATTTTCTTTGTATGAAGTCTTCGCTAAAGATTGCGAGCGTGATGGGGATTCCTATCAAGCTTCACATCACATTTTTACTTATACTTCCTTTGATCGCATACGCATTCGCGACGAATCCCGCTGATTTCGGGTTCAACTACGTTGAGGACACGTTCGTAAGGTACTCGATGGGAACGATCGCGGCGATATTGCTATTCGCATGTGTGCTCATCCATGAGCTGGGACATTCGTATGTGGCCGTTAAGAATAACATAAAGATCAGCGATATCACGCTTTTCCTGTTTGGCGGTGTTTCATCCATGGAGGACATCCCCCGCAATCCGAGGATAGAGATGAAAGTGGCCATCATAGGGCCGATCATAAGCATAATCCTCGGGATAGTGTTCGGGTTGTTGTATTACGGGGTCCCGGTATTAAGGGATTACCCGATAGCCAATACGATGGTCTTTCTGATGACCTATCTGAACCTGATGCTTGGATTCTTTAACATCCTGCCGGCGTTCCCGATGGACGGCGGCCGTGTCCTTCGCTCTTTCCTGGCGATGAGGATGCCATACATCCAGGCGACGAGATACGCTGTCGGGGCAGGTAAGATATTTGCGTATATGCTCGGGCTTTTCGGCCTGTTGCTGGGATTTGCAGGGATATGGCTTATCATCATCGCGTTCTTCATATACATCGCAGCAGGCGAGGAGGAGCGTTCCACTCTGGTATCGATAACTCTCGAAGGTACTAAGGTTAAAGACCTTATGACACGGGACGTTATGACGGTCGATCCCGATATGTCGGTCGCCGATTGTATCGACTGGATGTTCAAGTATAAACATCTTGGCTATCCTGTCGTAGAGAACGGAAAAGTTATAGGCATTGTGACGCTGACCGATCTCTCAAAAGTCCCTCTTGATAATCGGATGATCGTCAAGGTCAGGGACGTGATGACCAGAAACGTTATAACCCTTAAGCCCGATGATGACGCATTCACTGCGCTGCAAAAATTGTCAAAGCATAAGATAGGGCGTCTGGTGGTCATGGAAGGGGACCGGATCGCGGGAATAATATCCCGTACGGACCTGTTACGTTCCCTGGAGATCTCCGAAGTGGCGAAACAAAGCTGAACGATCGATACATTCAGATCTTCTTTGACCAGAATAGATATATTGAAATAATTATATCATATAGAATATTATATTAATCTTTGCCGGTGTGTAACATTGATGGATGAACCAGTCAATCCGCCTGTATCTCCAAACCCCCGTGAAAACGTGGTATTGATAGGTACAGCGCATGTATCTGAGAAAAGCGTAAAGGAAGTCGAGGAAGCCATCGAAAGATATCGGCCTGACGTGGTCGCTGTAGAACTTGATGAGCGGCGTTACCGGGCACTTCTTGAAGGCGACCAGCAGAAAAAAGAGATCCAGGTCAAGGAACTTTTAAAGGGAAATAATCTTTTTATCTTCATCATACAGTGGCTTCTGGCTTTCGTCCAGAGAAAGGTCGGCATGGAGACCGGAGTGAAGCCAGGCTCTGAAATGATGGCCGCGATAGAGGCGGCAAAGAAGAACGGACTTGAGGTCGCCTTAATAGACAGGGATATCGGTATCACTCTCGCCAGGTTCTGGGGAAAGATGACCCTCAGGGAAAAGTTCAGGATGTTCTATTCTCTTATTCTGGCATCCCTCGGTATAGGGACCAAGGACGTCGACATCGAAGTGATAACACAGGAGGACGTGGTCGCCGACCTGCTTGAAGAGCTGAGGAAGTTCACACCCTCGGTCGCAGAGGTTCTGGTAGACGAGAGGGACGCTTACCTGGCACATAATCTTCTCGCGATAGGCAGGACAAAAAGGGTGCTCGGAGTCGTAGGCGCCGGCCACCGTGAAGGCATACGCAAGTACATGGAGAGGCCGGAAACGATACCTTCCATTCAATCCATAATAGAGGTGCCTAAGAAGCGCGGCATAAATTTTTTAAAGCTGTTTAGCGCGCTTATAGTCCTGTCCGTAGTTGCTATCTTCGGGCTGCTCATACTTTCCGGCATACCGCTGGAGCAGCTTATACTTGCTCTTATAATATTATTTCTGGCCCAGGGAGTTCTATCCGCGTTGTTCGTGGCCATAGTTGGGGGCCATCCCAAATCGATCGCCACCGCGTTCGTTCTTGCCTGGTACGGGTTCCTGAACCCTGTGCTTGCTGTCGGATGGCTTGCAGGGATCGTAGAAGCCGCAGAAAGGCCGCCCAGCATGAAAGACCTGAATACCCTGTTGAGCGACGATGAGGACGAGGGCATCATAGATATGCTAAAAGGTATGTGGGCTAACAATCTGGTCCGGGTCATAATGGTGGCCGCGATGGCGAACATAGGCAGCATGGTGGGCACCGTTGTAGGGGCGGCAATACTCGTGTACTATTTCCACCTGACCGACCCTGTGGGATTACTGCAGGCCGGCGTATCTAACGGGTACCATGCAATAACATCGTGGCTGGGCACGTTATTTTAAGTAATGGCAGGGCCTGTAATGCTCTGTCCCTTATATCCCTTATTTTATTCGAATCTCTTTTTCACCACGAAGCGCACGAAGGCGAGTAAGGTACACTAATTTGTTAACCACGAAGCGCACGAAGGCGAGTAAGGTACACTGATTTGTTAACCACGAAGTGCACGAAGGCGAATAAGGTACACAAAACGTTAACCACGAAGCGCACGAAGGCGAGTAAGGTACACAAAACGTTAACCACGAAGCGCACGAAGGCGAGTAAGGTACACTATGTTGTTAACCACGAAGTGCACGAAGGCGAATAAGGTACACTAATTTTTTTATATTATAATCTTCTAAGAGAAGTCCTTTGTGTTCCTTGTTTGCCTTTGTGCGCTTTGTGGTTAGCAGTTTAGTGTTCCTTGTTTGCCTTTGTGCGCTTTGTGGTTAGCAGTTTAGTGTTCCTTGTTTGCCTTTGTGCGCTTTGTGGTTAGCAGTTTTGTGTTCCTTGTTTGCCTTTGTGCGCTTTGTGGTTGGAAACAGTGTCCTTGGTTGCCTTCGTGTTCTCTTAATGATCTCAACGCTTTTAATACTACACGTAATATAATTGAGTCGCGTGTTGGGCTTTCGAGATAAAAGATGCGATGGTAATACTATACATGTGAAAAAAAATTTAATCGGTATGACAGTTAAACCATTTAATATCGGGCATTATTCTCTTACATTTATCGACCGTATCTTTCTCGACGCATTCTCTATCGCATTGACGACACTGGTCGTCGGCATTATGGTCGATACCGGGATATGCACGATCTTTTCTATGGTATAGCTTACTATCGGCGCGCAGACCAGTGCCTGAGCTCCATCCCTCTCAGCCTTTATGGCCGCTACGATCGCGTCTTCCATCGTCATGGCAGAATATTCCCTTACGACGATCTTTTTGTTGTCTACGACCATTTCTCTCTCGCTTATACGGTCTAGAACGGGACGCGCAGCTATCACCGCTATGAACTTCTCCTTGCTCAAGCCTTCCAGCTGCCTTATTGCGCCGGTTATCTCCCTGAGGGTCTTGAGGTTCGGGTCCCTGTCGCCGTTCAATATCTTATAAAGGGTGCTTGGCGATATGCCCGAGCGGTCGCCAAATTCGGTAACGCTAAGGCCAAGGTCTTTTTTTATCACTTTATCCATGACCTTTCTGAACTCTTCATCCGATTGAAATGCTGCTGTAATAACATCGTCAGCTAAAGTCATCACATCAAACCTTATTCCTTATTGTATAATCCATTTAGTAATATTAGTATTTTTGTGCTAAACATACGTTTATTTGTGCAAAACGTTTATGTAAGGTTAACACATTCACTAGCTTTAAAATAAGCGGAAGGCGAATTATGGCTAATAATGATTTAATCGATCAGATAAGCAGCGGAAAGATCTCCAGAAGGACATTATTAAAGGCCGGGGCTGTAGCAGGCATCGGCCTCGCCGGCGTTTCGTTCGCAGGATGCACGGATAACGGCGGAAACGCGACCGTTACCCCTACGGGAGCCCCGCTCCAGACAAAAGACCTTGTAAGGGTCGGATATTTACCGAGCGACCACGACGCTCCGTTCTTCATCGCGGAGACAAAAGGGTATTTTGACAAGTATGGCATTAATGTCGAAGGGCAAAAGTTCAGTGCCGGTCCGGATATAATGAAGCAGATATCGGCGGGCAATCTCGACATGGCGGTCGTAGGAGCTCCACCGGTCATATCATACCTGGACAAGGACCCGGCTGCGAGGATCATTGCTCCGACACACAGCGAAGGCTCGGGACTTATAGTAAAGAAGGGTCTCGGCATAACGTCTGTCGCAGGCCTTAAGGGCAAGAAGATAGCCATACCCGGCCCGGGCTCGATACAGGACGTCATGCTCAGGAAGCTGCTGGCCGACAACGGTATCAGCTATGATAAGGACGTGAATGTCGTCACCATCCCTGCAGGCCAGATGGTCGACACGATGGCAAACGGCAACATCGACGCGGCGATCATATGGGAGCCTTTCGTTACCATGGCCGTCTTAAATGATGTCGGCGAGATACTCTTACTGTCAAAGGACATTATGCCCGGACATCCGTGCTGTGTCGTCATAGCATCGAACGAGATGATCCAGAAATATCCGGACTCCGTAAGGGCTTACTTAAAGGCTCACAAGGATGCCGTTGAGTTCATTAACGCAAATCTCAACGAATCGGCAGCAATAGTCGCCTCAAGCGAATGGCTTAACATCGACCCGGCTATCGAGGTAGAATCACTGCCGCACATGACCTTCATGTACAAGTTCGACGAGGATTATATCGCAGGTACCGAGAGCTTCGCCAGGGAGCTTAAGAACATGGGCAAGGTCAACAACGACCTTACCAGGAACGAGCTCTTCGACCTGACGTTCGTGAACGAGCTATAAATAAAATAGATCGGGGATGGAGTGTTATTTCACTCTATCCAACAACTATATTTTCTATCAGTCTTGATTAGATATCCATGCTCCAGATACGTAAACCAATATTACAAATATCGGGTGTCTTATTCGTTATCATACTCTGGGAGCTTTTAACAAGCGTATTCGGAGTGTTCAAATGGATCTTACTTCCTCCGCCGTCAGACGTGTTCATGACGATGTATAAAATGACCGCCGACGGGGAGCTTTTCATGCATGCGGGATATAGCCTGATGAGAGTCGTGCTGGGGTTCCTTGCGGCTGCGGCCATTGCAATACCTCTGGGAGTCTCGATGGGCTGGGTCCGGAGTATATCCTATATAATTGATCCGATCGTCGAAATAATCCGGCCGATACCTCCCATAGCCTGGATAGGGCTGGCGATACTATGGTTCGGCATAGGCCTTCAGTCCGCGATGTTCCTTGTTTTCATAGGTGCGTTCTTCCCGATACTGCTCAACACCATATCAGGTGTGAGAGGAGTCGAAAAGAGGCTTATAGAGGTGGCCATGACTTTCGGAGCTAACGATCTTAACGTGCTGAAAAAAGTCGTATTGCCTGCAGCCTCCCCCAGCATATTCACCGGGATGAGGATCGGCATGGGTATAGGATGGATGTGCGTCGTCGCGGCCGAAATGATAGCAGTAAAGTTCGGCCTCGGGAACCTTATTATCGAAGCGTCTAATTTCGGGCAGACGGACCGTGTCATGGTGGGCATGATAACCATAGGGGTACTGGGATTATTGATCAATTTCCTGTTCCAGTTCGCCGGGAACTACCTGTTCAAATGGCAGCAGGGTATCAACAATAACGAGGTGTGATCGATGTCGGGCGAGATCAAGATCCAGAACGTCTGTAAGGACTATAGCTCGAACGGCAGCACACTGCGTGCCATCGATAATATCTCGATCGATATAAAGGACTCGGAGTTCATTTGCATAGTCGGCCCTTCCGGTTGCGGAAAGTCCACGCTCCTCAGGATGGTCGCAGGGTTAGAGCCCATCTCAAGCGGGGAGATCCATGTGGCCGGCAAAAAGGTCACGTCGCCGACCCCAAGCATAGGCTTCGTTTTCCAGGAATATACTTTGTTCCCGTGGAGGAACGTCCAGAAGAATGTCGAGTTCGGTCTGGAGCTTAAAGGCATGCCGCCCGAAGAAAGGTCGGAACGGGCAAAAAAGTATCTGGATATGGTAGGCCTGTCGAAGTTCAAGGACTCTTATCCTCATCAGCTTTCCGGGGGCATGAAGCAGCGTGCGGCCATAGCCAGGACCCTGGCGGTCGACCCGGATATTCTTCTGATGGACGAGCCCTTCGGCGCTCTTGATGCACAGACGCGTAATCTGCTGCAGATGCAGTTGCTGGACATCTGGAAAACAGAGCGAATAAAAGTCCTTTTCGTCACGCACAGTGTGGATGAGGCAGTGTTCCTGGCGGACAGGGTCATAATCATGTCGGCCCGGCCGGGGCGTATAAAGGAGATCATAGATATTGACCTTCCGCGTCCCAGGGTAAGGACCGAGTCTGATGTGAACCAGCTAAGGAACGTCATTCTGAACTCCCTGTTCGAAGAAGTCCAGAAACTCTCGGAATATTAAACGGTCATAGTTAGTTCGTTGTGTTCATCGCATTAGGGGCACAGCGGATTTTTTTAACTTTAGCCTGTTTTTAACCGAACATTTTTGGAGAAAATTTACCGTCTATCAAGCCAGCGCTATTTTATTACGATCTTCATTAAGCCTCTGCTCAGGAAACTTTATATTAGTAGTCTTATTAATAATATTATCCAATCGTGATATTTCAGGGTGACATAATATCCATTTAGGATAATACCATTCTTAAAATAAGTTTAAATCGATGGTCTACAGATAATAAATTATTAATAACTTACCTTGAAAAATTATTTCAAATTGTAAAAATAATAAAGTATAAATCAGACTGGAAAGATGGGAAATGGAGAAAAGGCTAAGGACCGGCATACCCGGCCTGGATGAAATGACTAAAGGCGGCTTCATAAGGGGAGATACGATGCTCCTTACAGGCCCTCCGGGTACAGGTAAAACAACTTTTGGGTTACAGTTCCTGTTACAGGGAATACAGGACGGGGAGAACGGTGTATTTATCACGATAGAGGAGATGCCTAAAAAAATAATGGAGGATGCCGTTAATTTTGGCTGGGACCTGAAGCGATTACAGGCGGAGAACAAACTGAGGATATACCAGCTTCAATCGGATATGCTTCAGACCGGCGGGACCCCTATCATGCAATGCCTTGACATTATAAAGGATATTAATGCAAGAAGGATAGTGGTGGACCCGATATCCCTGTACTCCATGAACATTAACAATCCTAACGAGCTGAGGAGAGAACTTTACGCGTTCGTCAATTACATGAAGGCGAACGATGTCACGCTTCTGATGACGCATGAGGTGCCGGACATACTTGCCCGGGTGTCAAAAATATCGGATTATGGCGTAGAGTTCATCGTCGACTGTATCATAATGCTTCAGTATGTCGAGATGGAGTCCGAGATCAAAAGGTCCATAAACATATTGAAGATGAGGGGTACCGATCACGATAAGGCCATCAGGAAATATGAGATAACAAAGCGCGGTTTTGAAGTGCTGTCCCGGTTCGAAGGCTATGAAGGTATCATGAGCGGAACGGCGAGAAAGACCGGAGCGCAGGCTTTCATAGAGGCTTTTAAAAAGTAGTGTGATAAGATGGACCTACCCGGTTTCAACATTGTCCTGATAATACTGACCATCATATGCCTGATAACGATGATGGTCTTTTTATTCTTTATCAGCAGATTCTATGAGCTTAAGTTCAGGCAATCGACATATTATCTCATATACCTGATGCCGGGGCTGGCCTTCATTGCCCTGTTATTGTTCGCGCTTATTACGGGAGGCGACATTTTACAGTGGGTCGCGCTCATAACGAACCTCCTTTCGCTGATGGTCCTCTCAACTTTCGGATTTTTACTCTACTCAAAAATGATGGGGGTGTCCAGGTGATCGAAAACGGCATTCTCGACATATTGAACTGGCTTATCATGTTCGTGTCCCTTATCATAGTGTCCCTCATCTTTAAAGACCTGAGCAAGAGGCTTGGCGAGGCTCTTCAAATTAAAAAATATTACAGGCTTTTCGATGTTTGTGTGGGGATCATGATACTGGCGATGATCATGATATTCGTAGAATATGCTTCGGGTTTCGGCAGCATGCAGATACCGGGCATCGAATGGATCGCCCCTGTTTCCAGGATAATGTTCTTCGGGAGCATAGTAGTGGAAGTCGTTGTCATATTGAAATACTGGGGCTGGATAATCCCCGAGGTGTTATCATCGTTGAAGAAATAGCTCTATCAACGATACTTATAACGCTTCGCAATTAACGATTGTCTTTAACAAATATACCCAAACTTTATCAAATCGAAAATAAAATAATAATAGGTGAAGGTAGATGGCTAACAAGATCATGGTGGTCGATGATGAGCCCGACGTGGTGGACCTCGTAAAACTGGTCCTTGAGAGCGACGGGTTCGAAGTCGTCACCGCTTACAGCGGGAAAGAATGTTTAGAAAAGATCGAAAAGGAGATGCCCGATCTTGTTCTTCTGGACATAATGATGCCTCAGATGGACGGCTGGGAAGTCTTTAGAAGAATAAAAGCGAATGAGAAGACTACGAACATACCTGTGGCGATGCTCACCGCGAAGACACAGTCCATTGACAAGATGATAGGTCTCCATGTCGTAAAGGTGGATGATTATATCACCAAGCCTTTCGGAAGATCGGAACTTCTGGAGCGCGTAAAGAAGATACTGAAAGACAAGGCTCTATTGAAGAAGTGAGACCGTCTAAAGGGCATCAGGACCTTGATCCTTCACCGTTGTGGATAAGTAGTCTCTTCTATGATCTATGAACTATTAACTTCTTATCCATTGATCTTGATAGCTAAAACACTATCAAATTCTTTATCATTGTAACCTCGTCACATTTTATGATATATGGCAAATTAAAATAATTGGTAGACAATTGCTGTATATAAAATCACATATTTTGCTTATTCTTATTATTATACCGCTATAGCGATTAATATGATATATTCTTCATTTTTATATTAACAATATTTATATTTAGATATTGATTACCCTATATTGGGTAGTTATACGACTATTAGTTGATTTCCGGGACTTTTTAAATTAATGATACCGTGCCGGAGCTATCCTTTCATGTGGGGCAGAGAATGGTCAGGATAGAGGAATGTATCGGTCACTTCATTAAGAATAACACTACATTTATCATCGCGGCAGCCTTGCTTTTAATTTTCCTGTCCGTCATTTTCGCCGGAAAGATATACATGGCGACGGGGACCGAGACTTTAGTATTTAAAGATTCTCAGATCTATAAGGATATTGAATATTACAATGATCATTTTCAATCCACTACTTTTTTAATTCTCATAACATCGGACGATGTCCTGGACCCCGAAGTACTCGACGCTATGGATAAGCTTGACAGGCAAATACGGAACGATCCTAAAATAGTCGATGTTTCCGGGCTGCATGTCCTTGTCCGGGAAGGAAGCGAAGCATATTACGGTTATGATTTCATCCCCCGCAACAAAAACGATATAGAAAAGCTAATATCGCTTTCCTCGTCCAGGATGACCCAGTTCGTAGTGCCTGACAGGCATCATACCGTCATGACCGTCGAGCTTTCCAGCGACGTCGAAGAAACTGAATCTGCGGAAGTCCTCGAAAATGTCAAGTCGACGATAGCGTGGTCGCAGATGCCGCCGGGGACATCCGCGGTGATCACCGGATCGACGGCTATGATGCTCGAGATACAGAATGAGATGATGACGAGCATGACGATCATGCTTTTTAGCGCGATAATATTCATGATCGTCGCGCTTTGGTTCACTTTCGGCCATGCCAGGTGGAGGCTTCTGCCGCTTCCCATCGTCCTTATAGGGGTAATATTTACCGGAGGCGCCATGGGTTTTACCGGAGTCCCTCTCACGATGGTATCAATGGCCGTTTTCCCCATTCTTATCGGGCTCGGCGTCGAATATGCCATACAGTTCCAGAACCGCCTGATGGAAGAACTGGGGACCAGCAGCGGCCCTGGCGAGGCTGTCGTGCGTACTATCAAAAATATCGGGCCTCCTGTTTTTTATTCTATGATGACCACATGTCTCGGGTTTATGGCGATACTATCGTCGCCGATACCGATGATATTCGATTTCGGGCTCATGTGCCTCATAGGCGTAATGGTATGCTTTTTGACAGCACTGTTCCTTCTTACATCGGTGATCTACATACTGTCATCCTTATCCCGGTATAAAAAGGATAGGAAACAGAAAGAAGCCGCTCCCGGCCCCGTTGAGAACATAATAAGCTCGATCGCCGAGATAACTACAAAGAACCCCACTGTAGTCGTCTTTGCGATACTGTTGATGATCTCGGGCTACGCTCTTGACAGTAAAACGGGCATCGAGATAGACCGTTCGACTTTCGCGCCTCAAGACCTTCCGTCGGTAGTGCTTTTCAGGTCCTATAGCTCGATCATGGGGCAGGAAACGGAAGATGTGACCATACAGATCAAGGCCCACGATGTCACCAGCCCTGAGGTGGTCAAATGGCTGAATGATTTTTCCGAATATGAAATGGCCAATAACCCGGAGGTCCTCTCTGTCAGCAGCATTGCCACCGCGATGTCTGCATATAACGGCGGCACGATCCCGGATACTACAAAGGCTATCAAAGATTCTCTCAATAAAATGCCGGATGACATCAAAAAGAGGTACGTGGATGAGTATAAGACTACAGGCATTATGAGGATGGTCACAAAGGGCACGACCACTGATAACCGGATAAGCCTTCTTGAGCGTATCGACAGGGATATTCAATTCAAGCTTCCCCCGGCCGGCATCAGCGCGTCCCTTGGGGGCGAGTCACAAATGACGCTGGTAACTTTCGGCTCTTTGACTACTGACAGGCTTACAATGACCTTGCTGGGCGCTCTGAGCGTGTTCCTGGGGCTGCTGGTCGTCTACAGGGGCGACATCGTAAAAGCCATCGTTCCCGTACTTGTAGTATTCATTGTCACCGGCCTTTCTTGCGTCGTCATGTTCCTGCTAAACATGAAATATACTCCTTTATCGGTGACGCTGGGCGCTCTTACTATCGGGATCGGGATCGACTTCTCAATATTACATATGGAGCGATACTACGAGGAAAAATTAAAAGGACACGGCCCCGAAGAAGCCATGAGGATAGCCACCTCGAAGATAGGTAACGCGATTTTCTCGTCTGCCAGCACTGTTATCGCAGGTTTCGGCGCGCTTGTTATGTCAGACTTTTCCATACTCAGCAGCTTCGGTATAGTCACCATCATAGACTTTTTACTTGCGCTGATAAGCGCTTTCGTAATAATGCCGCCTTTACTTGTCACGCTGGATGTATGGATGTCAAAGAAACGTATCGTCAATCCATTTAAAGAGGATGTGAGATCATAGTCCGGGAGAAAAACAAGGCGCTCATACTCTTTTGCCTCTTTATCATATTATTCCCGGATATCTCCGTCTATAGCGCTTCGGGGCAATATGACGCGCCACAGCAGTCTCCTCCGGGTATCGGCGGAGCTCCCTGTATCGACGTGTCGATACTTGGAAACAGGGAGCTTTATCCGGGACAGACAGTCACGATAGATGTGACCCTTCAGAACGACGGTTATGTCAGCTATCTCGTGGGATACAGGTCGCCTCCGCCTGACGTGTATTATCCCCCGGTCGATCCGATAATACCCGATGATAATAACAAAACTACTCCTACTCCTACTCCTACTCCTACGGTCACGCCTACCCCTTGCCCTTCGGCTTGCGCGAACGATACAAAATGCTCAAACAATGGATCTGCATGGAGCAACTGCGGGTGCGATTCCCAGCCTCAGCCGTCAGCCAGCCCCTCCTGTGATGACTGTTATGATAAAAACGATACCGGGAACGCGACAGTCACCCCTTCGCCATCAGTATCACCCTCGCCTTCCCCGTCCCCCAGCCCGTCAGGTTATCCTGACGATTACGGGGGGTATGAGTGCCCTCCGGTATATGGGGGACTGGGGACACAATGCGGGATACCAAGCGGAATATTCCCTCCGCCTTATGATATTTACGAGTGGAACACCGACTTTAGCGGCCCCATACTTGCTACTACCGCTTTAGGTATAACATGCGACCTATCCTGTACTGGCATGCCGATGCAGGTCATATCTGATAACCATGTGGTGCTGGGTTCGCTACCGTCGGGCTCATGCTCTCTGCCTTTGAGTTTTACGCTGCGGGTAGACAGAAACGCTCCTGCCGGTGTATATGAGCTCCCGATGACAGTCACCTACAAATACATGACTGATAACGCCGCTTACTATTCTGCTTATGGCCAGTTCATGGCTTACAATAACTATGTGGAAGAAGTCGTCACTGTCAACCTTATAGTCGTTGTCAAGGATATGTTCGACCTTGTCGTTTCTGACATCTGGTCTGATAATATGGTGCCCGGTTCCGAGGGCGTCATAATAATGAAAATAAAGAACATAGGGAGTCTCGATGTGGATGAATCGGTGGCATACCTGCAGTCATCCACCATCGGCCCGCCCCAGGATATTTCCAATCTTGGTTATGGTCCGCTTTCCTCGCCTGCGACAGTAGATCAAAGCATGCTGATCCCTATCCAGAATTCTCAGTTCCTTGGCCGGATGATGGCCGGGGAAGAGAAGATAGTAAAGTTCAAGGTGGGCATATCGCCGGATGCGGGAGACGGATTATATCCTTTAAGTGTCGTAGTGTCATACGTAGATCCCTGGGGAGTACAAATGTCGTCTAACGTGAGGACTTTTGGAGTACCCGTGGAACCCGAGATGATATTTTCCGTGGATGCTGCTCCTATAGAGATTAAATGCGGAAAGAATTGCGTGGCAGATCTCACGCTTTTCAATAACGGGACACTTCCGGCTAAAGATGCCATTGTTCGTATGAACGCGCTTGACCCCTTTACGGTCGGTTATGACACGGCATATCTTGGCGATATTGGTCCGGGAGAGAACGCCAGTACGAAGTTCAGCATAAAAGTGAAGGACGATGCCGTCCCCAACACCTATTATGTTACGCTGGAAGTGAAATATTACGACTCCAACGATGACCCTCATGTGACGAGTATCATTCGTAAGCCTGTCGTTGTTGAACCTCCCCCTACTTTGCTGGAGACACTTCTGGAGAACTGGCCTCTGATAGCAGGGCTGGCGATTGCGGTGATCCTCGCTCTTGCATACTTTGCCAGAAAACTCCGAAAAAATAATAAGGCCAATGAAGGGAAATAAAAACCAGGGACTGTCATATGTCTGCCGTTAAATTGATCATGCGGTGGAATATTGTATTGCCATGATAAAAATAAGGCCTAAATTCAGCGTTTCTTAGTGCCGTGTGTCTTTAGTTCGCCGGTTTGTATTATCTTTGTCGGACTTGCTGGTATGTGCTGAGATGAAAATACATTACACAAGTGCACAGCCCGAACAACATCATTGTCACACTATCCGACAAAAACCGTATAACTCATCTACTTTAAGGGACACAGCACTTAGTTATTAATTATCATCCAAATTTACTGGTAATAGAGCACGGTGTCAAAATGTCTTTACTCTAAGCGGCTTTACTATCGCATCCCTGAGGCCTGTTAAACGATCTAATCTTATATGTAGAAAATGATCGTCCACTATTTTGTACCTTTTTATTAGCTACCGTTGTGTGCCCGGGCCACGGAATGCTAAATAGCGACGTATTCCTCTTTATTTCTTTTTTGTTCATTAATTACATGTTCGTGAGTTTATGAAACTGTTTAAAATATGTCCATACTGGTGATTTTTTAACGAACATTATCGGCAAAAGCTTAAAATAATTAATATTTTATATAATATATTGGAACAAAAGATCGGGATAGATGGGGGTAAACCAGAAAGTATTTAGGGATCAGGTGGTAATCGGTCGAAAGCTATATTTTGCAATTATAAATTATATATAGATATAAATTAGATATTAATTGCAATCTTTAAAAAATTTTGACATCTTTAATATGGCTGTTTCAAGCCGGATTAATTAAAAGTTGATACCAATTATCCAAAAACGCTAAAAGTATTTATCCTATGTAAGAAATTTAGTCGGTGAAAACAATCGGTGATTATAAGTGAGTGATGAGACGAAAACGGAAACCGTCAAGCAGGACGACCTGTGCGGTGGCCTTGAGTTCAACTCGACAAGCGAGATCGAGGTCCCGACAAAACTTATAGACCAGGTCATCGGGCAGGAACATGCGGTAGAGGTGATAAAAAAAGCTGCCAGTCAGCGCCGCCATGTCATGATGATCGGTACTCCGGGTACGGGTAAGTCCATGCTTGCGAAAGCAATGGCAGAGCTATTGCCAAAAGAAGAGCTTCAGGACGTTCTTATCTATCATAACCCCGAAGACGCCAACAACCCGAAGGTCAGGGTCGTTCCGGCAGGTAAGGGTAAACAGATCGTGAACGCACATAAGATGGAGGCGCAGAAAAACGCTCAGTTAAGAAATCTTATTATCGTACTCGCAATGCTGGGTATACTATTATTCGCATGGGTATATATGCGCGAGCAATTCATGTGGGCCATCATAGCAGTACTATTATTGTTACTCCTGTTAAGATACGTCACTCCAAAAGAAACGGCGATCACCCCTAAATTACTTGTATCAAATCAAGGAAAGACGACAGCACCCTTCATTGACGGCACAGGCGCACACGCAGGGGCGCTCCTCGGCGATGTCAGGCATGACCCGTTCCAGTCTGGCGGTCTTGAGACCCCGTCACATGACCGTGTTGAAGCAGGGGCTATCCATAAGTCGCATAAGGGTGTACTGTTCATCGATGAGATCAACACTCTCAGGATGGAGAGCCAGCAGCATCTGCTCACGGCAGTACAGGAAGGCAAGTTCTCCATAACAGGGCAGTCTGAGAGATCTTCGGGCGCGATGGTCAAGACCGACCCGGTACCATGTGACTTTATCATGGTGCTTGCGGGCAACCTTGATGCAATGGAAGGCATGCACCCCGCGCTGAGAAGCCGTATAAAGGGCTACGGTTACGAGCTGTTCATGGTGGACTCGATGGAAGACAACCTCGAGAACAGGAAGAAACTCGTAAGGTTCGTGGCGCAGGAGGTCATGAGAGACGGAAAGATCCCTCACTTTGACCGCGGCGCAGTGATGGAGGTCATCCATGAGGCAAAGCGCAGGGCTGGAAGAAAAGGTCATCTTACGTTAAAGCTGAGAGACCTCGGAGGCCTGGTCAGGGTGGCCGGGGACATCGCCCGCGCAGAGGGAGCCCAGACGACGACTGAAGACCATGTGTTGAAAGCAAAGAGGATATCCCGCTCCGTAGAGCAGCAGCTTGCGGACAACTACCTGGAGAGAAGGAAGGATTACAGGCTCTTCAAGGTAGAGGGAGAGGATGTCGGCCGCGTTAACGGGCTGGCAGTCATCGGAGGCGATTCGGGTATAGTATTACCGATAGTCGCCGAGGTCACGCCTGCAATGTCAAAGTCGGAAGGCCATGTTTATGCCACCGGTAAGCTTCAGGAGATCGCAAAGGAAGCTGTCCAGAACGTCAGCGCAATAATCAAGAAATTTACCGGACATGACATAGCCAGTATGGACGTGCACATACAGTTCGTCGGCTCGTATGAAGGCGTAGAGGGCGACAGCGCTTCAGTGTCGATAGCGACAGCGGTCATATCCGCGCTATCACAGATCCCTGTCGACCAGAGTGTGGCCATGACAGGCTCGCTTTCAGTCAGGGGCGAAGTGTTGCCGATAGGCGGTGCTACCTATAAGATAGAGGCGGCAGCGCTGGCAGGCATAAAGACGGTTCTCATACCGAAATCCAACATGGGGGACGTCCTTATCGAAGATGTCTACAAGGACCAGATTAAGATCATCCCGGTGACCAACATAGGCGAAGTCCTCGAATATGCGCTTACCGGCAAGACAAAACAGTCTTTTGTTGACAAGATCAAGAACTTTAGTGTGGATAAAATGGGCCTCGGAATATTCGACAAGGCACTGCCACACTAAATTTTTTATATTTTAGGACACTATAAGTGATAACATGCAAGAGTTCTATGACATTAGAGAACTCAACGGTTATACCACCACTATTGTGTATGACAACGGAGAGATCGACGAAATTTCCACTCATTATCTATCCGGGGCGGCTGTCAGGGCCCTCATAGGCGGCTCTTTCGGTTTCACCACGGTGGATGACCTTAACCGGGTGGACGAGGCTATCACTTCTTCTTTATCACTGGCAAGGAGGCTTAACAAGCTTAACCCCCGGCCAAAGATCGAGCTTGCTCCCAGGCCCGTCATAAAAAAAGAGGTCTATAAGGTAAAAAAGGACCCGATGAACTATAGCCTGGAGGATAAGCAGAGCATTCTTCGCTCGATAGAGCAGGCAATTAAGGAAAACGACAGCGGGGACATGATAAAAAGCACCCGCGTCAATTACGTCGAATCTTATTTTCACAGTAAATACCGCTCGTCGGAAGGGATGGAGCTAAGCTATGACGTAAGCCGCACCGGCTTTAGCGCCACGGCCGTTGCCAAAGATGGCGGCAACCTGCAGATGGGCAGGCGCAGTTACTTTAACGTGGGCGGATTTGAGATATTCGACCAGTGCGATCCTGTAAAGCTGGCGAAAGAGTCTACTGCAGAAGCTTTAGAGCTATTGAAGGCAAAGCCTTCCCCGGCAGGGCGCTATGACGTCATCCTTGATCCGGAGCTTGCCGGCGTATTCATACATGAGGCTGTCGGCCATGCGTCCGAAGCAGATACCGTCATGGAAGGCGACTCATGCCTTGAGGGTCAGATCGGGAACGTCATCGGCAGCGAGCTTGTGACAGTGCATGATGACCCGACGCTTTTACAATATGGCTATTATCCTTACGACAGCGAGGGTATACCGTCCCGGAAGACCACGATAATAGAGAAAGGTGTCATGAAAGCCTATCTGAACTCGAGGGAAACGGCACACAGGCTCGGCGGCTTACCCGGAAACGCAAGAGCCGGAGGGCTCGCGAGGCCTGTTGTAAGAATGAGCAATACGTTCATCGATAACGGCGATATGACAAAAGAAGAGGTATTCGAAGGCATCGACGGCATTTACCTTAAGGGCTCCCGCGGCGGCCAGGTTAATACGGGCGAGGGAGTTTTCCAGTTTAACGCCGTGATGGGCTATATCGTAAAGAACGGCGAAATAACGGCGCCCATCAGGGATGTCTCGCTTTCCGGTAATACGCTCAGGACGCTGAAGAGCATAGTCCGTGTAGGGGACGACCTTAAGTTCCACTCCGGCAGATGCGGAAAGGCAGGACAGGGCGTGTCGGTTGGCGACGGCTCACCGCACATACTCATTAAAGACGCGGTCGTCGGAGGGTCTTCGGAATGATGAACAGGATCAAAAAGCTCGTTAACATGGCCATAGCCCTTGGCGCGTCCGAGGCAGAGGTATACGGCTCTGTCGGCAGGAACGTCACTGTGGAGACACAGCATGGAGACATCGGCTTCGCAGAGGAAAGCATGTCGGAAGGGCTGGGTATAAGGGTCATAGCGGACGGCGCTATAGGTTACTCGTCGTCAAACGACCCTGCTAAGTATGAAGAGGCTGTCAGGGCCGCTATAGCATGCGCCAGATCAAGGGGTAAGGACCCCAATCTTAAAGGGCTCCCGCATCCGCGCCCGTACCGGAACGTGTACGGGATATATGACAGAGAGGTCGACGAGATCAAGCTGGACCGGTGCATGGATATCGCGGCAGGCATGGTCGAAGAGGCGAAGAAGGACAGGGCAGCTTCAGTTACCTTTGGCAAGTTCTCGAGCATCGTCTCGGAGACGATGATTGTCAACTCAAACGGCGTGGAGGTCGAGGATAAGGAAACGATGGTCTACGGCTATATCGATGTCATCATTAAAGAAGGGGATAACGTATCCACCGCTTTCGAATATGACGTATCGAGAGCTCTAAACCTTGATTTTTCAACTATCGGCTCAAAGGCTTCCGGGCTTGCGAGAAGGTCGCTTAACGCAGAGCCTGTAGAAAGCCATGTCACAGATGTGCTTCTCGGCCCTTACGCGTTCGCTGATATCATAGAGTCCACACTTTTATTCTCCGTTAATTCGGAGAGCGTCCAGAAGGGAAGATCCGGTCTTGCAGAGAAGATCGGACAGAAGATCGCGGCCGAGGGATTGACGATCATAGACGACGGCCTTCTGGAAAGCGGCCTGGGCAGCTCCAGGTCAGACGACGAAGGTACGCCGTCCCAGGAAACTGTGATCGTTAACGACGGCATACTTGAATCATTCCTTTATGACAACTACACTGCAGGAAAGGAGAACCGGGAATCAACAGGTAACGGCATACGCAACTCGTATACGATGACGCCAAAGGTGGGCCCCAGGAATATACGGTTCGAGTACCCCAGGTGTGACGTCATAAACGAGACAGACAAAGGCATCTACGTTAACTCGATAATCGGTGCGCATACCGCAAACCCGATCACAGGCGACTTCTCCGTCGAGTGCAGGAACGCGTTCACCGTTGAGGGCGGCGCGCTGGGCCGGCCTATAAAGTCCATGATGATAAGCGGTAACATATTTGACCTTCTCTCCAGGGTGGACGGGATGAGCAGGGAAGAAAAGGTCATAGGCGCGATAATATCGCCGACCGTAAAGATAAAGGGCATGCGCATAACTCCCGGAGCATGATCGTACGAAAGTGTCCCGGGCACATATCCTTATTTTTTTGAAAATAATTTTCTTAAAAATAAATAGACTCCAACAAATTTAAATCTTGATATAGTCTTCTAAGTATATTGGTAACAGGGTGTTTATATGAACTATAAAAGTTTGCTCGCATTGCTATCTGTATTAATGCTGGTGGCAATCAGTGGATGTACGGAAAGTGAGCAAGGCCCGTCTCCTGCGGCGTCATCTACGCCGGAGCCCACGATCAGCACGACACCAGTCCCGTCTCAGGGGCCGATAAGCATCGGCGTGATCAAAAGTAATCAGGTCTCGGTTGCAGATGTAAAGGTCGCATATAACCGCGGAAAAGAGCTTCAGGCAGAGGACTTCTCTATACTGCTTGTAAACAACGGTAATACCCCTGCCAGGAACACAGCGATATCCTTAAAGATCAGCGATGCACAGACTGCGCAATACTACTTCGGGGATCAGTTCCAGGTGGGCGAGATACCTCCCAATAGCAGTAAATGGGTAAACCTTACTACGATCTCCCATGATTATACTTTCTCGATAATGGTGGACATGGATGTCTACTGGGGAGACAACCTGGAGTTCAAGAACTCGTACAAAAAAGCTATGTCACTGGCGTTTGTCCCATGGACATAATTCTTTGATCTTTTTATTTTAATGAAGGGGATGTCTAATCTATTTTGCCGATAATAGCCCGCCTTTTTGGTTTTTCCTTCATCTGTTCCTGTTCATATATTTTATATACTAAAACCGTTTTTTAAGCAAGGACTTACTATGATCGTAAATCCTGAACCTAACAGGCGCCCCATGGATAAGGATGGCATCCGGGATCTTCTTGAAAGGGCTGAGACAGGCAGGCTGGCGACCATATCTCCGGACGGTACGCCTTACATAGTCCCTGTCCATTTTGTATTTGACGGCGAGCGCATATATTTCCATTGTGCTATGAAAGGTAAAAAGCTGGAGAATATATTAATAAACCCGTCTGTCTGCTTTGAGGCTGACGAACTGCTGGAGATCTTTATGAACGAAGAGACCCCGTGTTCTAACGACACATTTTACAGGAGCGTCATAGCTAAAGGGCTGGCATCCGTCGTGGACGATAATGAAAGGAAGCTTTATGCTCTGGGTTTACTGATGAATAAACATTCAAAGAGTGACAATACCTATAAATTTCCGATAAGATCTCTTGACGCTACCTGTATTGTAGAGATAACTGTTACAGAGATCAGCGGAAAGAAGCATGAGAGATAAATATCGAAGTTATCTTTTTAAGCCCTTTGAGCGCTTCGTGGTGGAAACTGGTGTACCTTATTCGCCTTTGTGGTTAGCTTGATCAATGATCATTCTGATAACTCTGGATAAAAGTGATAGCATGCGGAAAAATTTTGTCGCCATATAAAAAAATTTGCTTTAGAAACTAAGCATTTCAGTTCCTAAAGCTCTGTATCGGCGCCGGTATCCTTCCGCCGCGGCGCACGAATTTTGAAGATGAGAACTTGTTCAGGGGCATGACAGGGCTTCCACCCAAAAGGCCTCCGAATTCAACGTACTCGCCCTCTTTTCCTGCCGGTATGATACGTACTCCTGTAGTCTTATTGTTCACCATGCCTATTGCACACTCGTCTGCGATGATCGCCGATATTGTCTCAGGTGCGGTATCACCCGGAACTACGACCATGTCAAGCCCGACAGAGCATACGCTTGTCATGGCCTCCAGCTTGTCGATGTTTATCGCTCCCAGCTTCAAGGCTTCGACCATTCCGGCGTCCTCGCTGACCGGTATGAAAGCTCCGGACAGTCCGCCAGTGTACGAAGTAGCCATGGCGCCGCCTTTCTTGACCGCGTCTGTCAATAAAGCCAGAGCTGCAGTCGTGCCGTGAGTGCCGCATCTCTCAAGGCCCATGACCTCAAGGATATTGGCGACCGAATCGCCTTCTGCCGGGGTTGGTGCCAGCGACAGGTCCACTATGCCGAATTCGACGTTAAGCCTCTGCGCCATCTCTCTGCCGACAAGCTCTCCCATGCGAGTTATCTTGAACGATGTCCTCTTGATAGTCTCCGCAAGCTCTCCGAGGTCCGCGTCCTCCAGCTGCGTCAATACCGACCGCACGACACCCGGACCGGATATGCCGACGTTGATCACGGTCTCCGGCTCTCCCGGGCCGTGGAAAGCGCCTGCCATGAACGGGTTGTCAGGCGGGGCGTTTGAGAATACAACAAGCTTGGCACAGCCCAGCGGATCTATTGCCGCCGTCTTTTTGATCACATGGCCCATCAGGAGTATGGCGTCCATGTTGATGCCACTCTTCGTGGTCGCCACGTTAACCGAGCCGCATACCCTGTCCGTGGAAGTTAGCGCATATGGTATAGAGTTAATGAGGATGGTGTCACCCATAGTGAAGCCTTTTGAGACGAGCGACGAATATCCTCCGATAAAATCGATCCCAAGTTTTTTAGCCGATGAATCCAGTGTTTTAGCGACTTTCACCGCTCCGTCTATCGCCTCTTCCTCTTCGGCGTCGGCCAGAGGGGTGTCTATAAGCTGGGCGATGGGTGTCACCGAGATGCGCTTATTGACGATAGGGATGCCGAACTTTGCCTCAACGGCTTTTGCCTCCGGGACAAGCTTTTCTGCACGGGTGGTGATCGTCTCATAAATATTTTCACACATCTTATCGATGTCTTTATCGATGCATCCCCTCAGGTTAATGCCCATCGTCACGGTACGAATATCCAGGTGCTGGGCCTGGATCATCCGGACCGTCTCAAGTATCTCGTCTATTGAGTATATCATTCCGGCTTACACCCTGTGCATGTACTTGAAAATGTTTTCATGCTGTACGGCGATCTGGACTCCCTGCTCTCTGCCGACCTCGGCCATCCTGTCCTGGAGCTTTGCCAGGTCGTGGTCGGTTATGTCGGCTATGAGGATCATGGTGAACAGGCCCTGCACAATGGTCTGGCTTAAGTCCTCGATGTTAACGTCGAGGTCTGCTAGCGCCTTAGTTACGGCTGCTATGATTCCCGGGTGATCTATACCGTTCACGGTTATAACTGCTCTTTCTTTTTGCATACTATCCCCTTGATGATGAAATTAAAGCTATTTTTTCGCCAGCGATATGTACCTTGTCAGGCTTTTATGTATGCGCTGGGCGTGTGTCTCTATCACAATAAATCCCGCTTCTTTTAATAGTTTTTCCATAGGCTCCTTACATATCACTACGGTATACCTTCCCTCTTTAAGCGCGCGGTACATTTCCCTGAGCGCATTCCTGTAAAACACTTCCAGGGATTCGGCGGCTATAGGTGTGGATACGCCGTATGGGAAGTCGGTGACTATCGCGTCTACAGAACCGGTTTTTATCCCCATGTTCAAAGAATCCTCTTTGATGACATGATAGTTCGTCCCGTAGTGCCTGAGGTTTTTCCTGGTGCCGTAGACCATCTTTTTCTGGATGTCACAGCCCACGACCTTTATGTCATGGCTGATAAGCCCGGCTTCGACAAGCGTTCCTCCGGTGCCGGAGAACGGGTCGAGCATCCATCCTTCCGTGATGCGGCTCATATTCACTACAGCCCTGGAAATACGGGGCATCAATACGCCGGGCAAGAAAAACGGTTTCTTCAGCGGGGCCCGTTCGTCATACTGTGCCCTGTCTATCGCTCTTATAAGCCTGCCGAAAATGCAGCGGTCTTCGGTGATCAAAGCCCTGAGCACTGCATCGGGTTGTGTGAGATTCACAGGGTATCCCCTGTGCCAGAAAACGGCGCCGAGCTTTCTTTCGAAGTCTGCGGTTATGCTGCCGTAATTCTTGATGCGGTTCACTCTTACGACGAACGTTTCTCCTTCTTTTAGCTTTATGTCCGCGGTTTGAGCTTCTTTTAAGATATCTTCCGCATCATTCTTGCAGTCGAGGATGATCTCAAGTATGTTATGAGTGAGCGCTAAACGGTCCGCGAGGGCATTCACGTCCGAATCCGTATCCATTATAATCACCTGGTCATAGCTTTTTATGATGTCATAATGCCATCCGTAAGCCTCAATGCATGCTATGATCTCGCTTTTCGGCAGCGTTTCATGCTCGCCTGAAAGCTCGAATACGAGACGTCTCATCTTACTGTCGTCCATGCTCATTCAATTCCGCTTTATTTCCTCCCCTCTAAATACCGTTCTCTAATATTACCTTTTGTATGACAGATAGTATGCTCGCGCAAAAGATTATTACCTGCAAGGGTTTACCACATAAACGATATGGACAGGAGAGCGCCAGGATCCGTAAAATATCTTTCATGGCTATTGATAGGCATGCTCTCCGTTTTCTTCGCGGAGGTCATGTCCGGTTCTTACCTGTTCCCATACTTTACGGTATGGGGGATCCTGGTGGTAATGCCCTTGTACACGTTGCATACGCTGGTGTTTGCCCATGTGGTGTTCAATTATGGAAAGCCCCGTCTTTACACACTTTTTCTTGCAGGTGTGATCTTCGGGCTGTACGAAGCATATATCACTAAAGTCCTCTGGAACCCTCCGTGGGGCGCGTCATTATTCGCGGGCGGCGTGGCGATAATAGAGCTGGCGGTAATAGCTATGTGGTGGCACCCGTTCATGGCCTTTATAGCGCCTTTATTTGTATCTGAGAATGTCCTGTCAAAGTCGAAAGATATATTCAAAGGGCTTCCTGCAATGGTCCAGAGATTATGTGATACTAAAAAGAAGGTATACATCTTACTGGCTCTGTTTGTCATATTCTTCGGTCTTGTCCAGAGCGCAAATTCGCCTTCCCCCATTCACTCTCTGGCTTCCGTCATTTTGGGCGGAGGCGCTATCATGGCCCTGTTGTGGATATACAGGAGTAAGACCTCCGGGCTTGAATATTCATTAAAAGAGCTTCTTCCTGATAAAAAGGAGTTCGTTGTGCTGCTGGCAGCACTCCTTTTATTTTATGCCATGACCGGAATAGTGTTGAGGCCGGAAGCTTTACCCGGTATCGGTCCACAGCTTTTGATACTGTTGATATATGCGGTAATGTTCGCGCTTCTCTATCTTAGCCTCAAGAAGTCTAAAAAGATCGAACCGGTAAAAACTGTCGGCTTACCCGTCGGCTTCTCATGGAAACTATTAGCCGTACTGACAGTATCCTTCGCTCTCGTATCTGCTATAGGGAACGTCTTACATATCGGCCTTATCTCAATTTTGCTGGCCTGGCTGTTGTGGGGTATAACAGGCATCATCATGATGATCTTATCCGCAAGGGATGCGATCGGCAGAGTATCCTGAATGCTATCTTCAATAAAAGATATTTACCAGTAGCATATATTAACGGATGATGTTGAAGAGAGTGCGAGTCATAGCTGACTACCAGTTCGGAAAAGGCGCAGGAGAAGCCTTATTCCCTGATAACGTTAAGTTCATTTTATCCAGGACCGGCCGCGTAAGGCAGATAATTGACGGCGATAAGCGTGTCGCCACCGTAAGGGCAAACGACGGATTTCTGATCCTGAGCACATATGGCGGGCAAAAACTAAAAGAGGTCCTGCCATTCCCGCAAAAGCGCGTCATCATGAACGACGACGCAGCGCCTTTCGTAGCAAAGGGTAAGACGGCATTCGCAAAGTTCGTTCTTGACTGCGACCCGGAGATCAGGGCGCTGGAAGAGGTTCTTTTAGTGGATAAAGATGATAATCTGCTTGGGACCGGGCAGGCCCGGCTTTCCGCGCAGGAAATGAAGGACTTTAACAAGGGCACTGCTGTTATCGTAAGATACGGCGTCAAAGGAAAAGAGATGGGCGAAGAGCCATCTGAATAATTTTCTTTTTTCTATTTTTGCAGCTTTAATTTGTATCACCTATATTTGAGGCTTAGGCCTTAACCGATCTTGAGAGAAGCTATATTTAAATCTCTTCCGTTGCATATGACTGGTGATATAATGAAGAAGCCTATGGTATTCGAGGGCATCGTTGTCGCGTTAATTATAGTGCTCATGTTCGTCATGTTAGTGGTAGTGATGACGAGTGACCGGGTATCAGTCGAGAAGTGGGGTACGGCCGGTGATATGCCCATATCGTTCATGTCGCTTGCAGAAGACGGGCTTTATGCTTTTAGTGACAAAAGCGTCAGCTTCCTGGACAGAAACGGCGAAGTCAAATGGATCTACACAGTTCCCGAAGGATGGTCATTGATAACCGAAAGGAATGTCATATACAGAAATAGGTATGATTGCGAACTTGAAAAGCCCGTTCCTGTATTTGACACGGATAACGGGACGCTTTACCTGTATGCCATAAAAGGTGAAAAGACCCTGGTGGGAGAAAACATCACGCATCCATTATTACCCTATTTTACTTCGGTAGGAGAGGAGCCTGAACGGTTAAACAAGAAACTCATAGCTCTTGATGTTGATGGTAACTTGATCTGGGAACACGGCATAGAAGAATTTAGAGACCCATTCGACATCGAGAGAATATTTGTTAAGAACGGCAGGGTATACTTCCATCACTTATATAACGAAACGGTTTTTGACCGTAACGGTTCGGTCATATTCCACATAGAAGGGGTTTCCGACCCTGTTGCCGTTGATGAGAATGACAATATCTTCCTGATAAAAGGCGAGACACGATACATTTATAGCGACGGCACATGGCAAAATATGTCTATAGGGGAAATCTCTCAACCAACGGCTAAGGATTACGCCCTGTATCTTGAATACAAAGTACCTTCCGACGTCATAGAGTCATACGGGCCGGATGGCAGACTATTATGGGCTAAGGACATCAAGGAATACGTTGAAAAACAGTATCAACCTATAGGGCATATACAAAGGCAGTACGTCAGCGGTAATATAAGAAACAGGTATGGCAGCATGCCGGTATATGACCATGGCAATGTCTATGTCTTTACCGATCACGGGATCTATGCCCTGAATACTAATGGCACCCTGGAATGGAAGAAGTCATTTTACCCGCAATACATCTTTTTACTCGATGCTATGCCATTTGATATGGACGGTAATATATACTTTAAAAAATCCTATGACAAAATCAATACTTACTATCCTGCTATAGAAATGATATCGTCCGACGGAAAGGAAATCTCTTCTTCCAGACTGTATGTCTCAGATTTAATTACCATGCCAGGAGAAGACGTTGCTTTTAATAATGATTCCCTGGGGGGCAAAGACGGTATTATCTATCTGGCTAATTATGATTTCACGGATAGCGATGGCAGTGAAGATTTAGTTACTGTAAAGATAACTGCATATGACCTTAAGAATGACAGCGTATCGTGGGCTTTCAAAATGCCTGTCTATGGAAAAAAGATCGCCACATTCGATTTTACGACCGGACACGACTTATTCTCAAATGATATCTCAAGCGGCCATTTCTGGGAGAAATGCTTCCCTGAAAACGTAACAAAGTTTTGGGCTGTTACAGCGAACGCTATACCCGGCGACGATGTAGTCTATATCCATATGAATTCATTATCGGGAGAGTGGCCGCTGGTTCCCGGTAAGTCTGAGATCGCATACTCGACCGGGATGGCTGCGGTCGGTATGGATGGCAGGATGATATGGTACAGGTCGATAGGATCGCCCCTAGGATATGCTGTTGTGAATAATAGTACGATATACTACAACATGCAAAACGAGGGAAAAATATTCGCTTCGAGTATTAACCTGGCGGCAGGGGTCACCATTGCCGCTCTTTTTTACGTTTTTATTCGTTTCTTTTTCATAGGCGCTGTTTCACGTGCCAGGGACAGGCTTGGAAAGAATGAGAACCGTAATCTTATCCTGGATTATATCATAAAGAATCCTGGTTCAACGTTAAGCGATATGTCAAGCGGGCTTAACATGAACCTTGGTACGGTTCGTTATCATCTGATGATACTTTCTATCAATCACCGGATAGTTACTCACCGGGCAGATTCAAAATACGTGAGATACTTCAAGAACTCTGATTCGTATACTGACGAAGAGCAAATGATAGCCTCACTCTTAAAAAGATATAAAATGAAAAAGATACTCGAATTAATAATTAAGCACCCCGGAATATCCAATGCAGAGATCTCTCGTGCTATGGATATTTCCGAAAGCGCCGTGAGTAAGTCAATGAAAGTCCTGTATACAAAAGAACTGGTAGCTAAAATGCCTCTTGAAGGAAATGCTACCTCTTATATTCTAAATGAAAAGTATAAGGAAAAAATATCAAGTATGATAGAAAGCTCAAATAGCGAATAAGGGCATACTATCGCCAGATTTTTTACTAATTGCAGGATTATCTTCCGTATTTCCCTATCAGTTCCCCGGCCGCCAGCACATGCCTTTCCATCGCGTCCATCACCGATCTCTTCGAAGCTCCTGATGAAAGGTCCAGCTTCGTGTCAAGCGCATACACCTTGAAGTAATACCTGTGCGGCTTTCCTGCAGGCGGGCACGGTCCACCATAGCCGACCTTTCCGAAATCTGTCATTCCGTGTATGGCACCGTTATCGAGCTTTTCTATCTTCGGGACGTTCTCCTGCAGGGATGTCACGTCAGACGGAATGTTAAACAGCACCCAGTGAGTGAAGGTACGTCCCGGCGCATCCGGGTCATCGGCTATCAGCACAAAAGACTCAGTCCCTTCGGGGACGCCGCTCCACGAAAGCTGCGGGGATATGTCTGTGCCGTCACACGTATATTTTTCAGGTATCGTCTCGCCATTCTTAAAGACAGGGCTTGTGATAGTTAAGTTCATTACAGCTTGCTTCATGCTCATGTTATCCTGTTCCTCCACCAGATCATTTTGGCCGCCAGGCAAAAATTTCGGCAGCATATAGATGGCCGCCGCTATCAGGATCACAAATATAATGGACTTCAATATCTCGTCTCTGTCCAACCTGGTCACCTTGCCGGACTGGCACTTAACGATTTAGATTTAGAGAAAATAATATAACTAAATTATCCGCGCTTTTCCCATGAATATTTTATTTAGGCCACATAATATGGGCTCTTCGTTGTTTTTGAGATATTATTTTAAGGTTAGTACTTTCGGATGGCAGGTAGACACCTAACCTCACAGAACCACGGAACCACAAAATTTTTTATATGATTTTTTAAGGTCACGAAATCTCAAAGGTTCACTCACAAAAACCACAAATGCTCTAGTATCACCGTCAACGCACTAAAGTCTCAAATGCCCGGCTTAATGCTCGAAGTGCTCTAAGTCACCAACGCTAAAACAATGCCCGAACATTCTCCAAAACACAAAAGTTTAATATCCCGGTTTGTGTACCCCTGATCTATCAACAAGAATAATATCGATCGCTAAACGTCAACGGTGCAGTTAAACTTTAGTGGTTTGGAGAATGTTCGGGCATTGTTTTAGCGTTGGTGACTTAGAGAGGTTAGTGCGTTGAGCCGAGCGTTAGGGATATTAGAGCATTGACGGTGATACTAGAGCCCTTCGTGATTTAGTGAGTAAGATTTTGGGGTCTTTGAGCCCTTAAAAAATCATAAAAAAATTTTTTGTGGTTCTGTGTTTCTGTGAGGTTACGTGTCTGCCTGCCATCCGACAGGAACAACCTAAACACATCATCTCAAAGCAGATGAATAAAATATGTAAATCAGGTCGTTTTACCTGCTATAGGTACCCGTCAGCTCGACATCATCGATGACGTGGCCTTTCAGCGCATGCATGACATCGTCTTTAGTCGCTCCCGGCGACAGGTCTAACTTTGTGTCAATAGCATAAAGCCTGAAATAATATTCGTGCTGCTTTCCCGGAGGCGGGCGGGGCCCGGTATAGCCGATGTCCCCGAAGTCATTTTTTCCCTGGATGGCGCCATTGTCTAATTTGTCCTGCGCAGTGAAGCTCTCGGGAATACCTCTTGTATCAGGCGGCAGGTTGAATAATACCCAGTGTGTGATAGTGCCGTTGGGAGCATCGGCGTCATCCATGATCATGACAAGTGACTCGGTCTCTTCAGGAACGCCTTTCCACTTCAACGGCGGCGATATGTCAGAACCCTGGCATGTGTACTGCGGCGGTATCATTTCACCGTTCTGGAATGCCGGACTGGTGAAATTTAAGCTTTTCGACCCGGGGTCGTTCGGGATTATCGCCATCCCGTCTGACGATATTTGCTGGCATACGATCACGGTCCCATAAACTGCGGCCACCGCGATAATCGCCATGATCAGGGCGGTATCTAATTTCAATAATGTACCTTCTAATATTGTTTTTGGAATTTTATCTATATGTTGTATCGTGAATTTTTCTTTCGTTTTATTTATGCTTGCTCTGTCTTATCAATAAATAAGGCAGGAATAAATACTTTCAGCATTGATTTGGCAGATAATTTAAAGAAAATTCATAATCGATAAAAAATCGGATAACATTGGCAATATTTCATTATTGTGATATAAAGCTTAAATAGGCTTACTTTTACATCTCTTATGGAATGACAATGAATGGTAAAAGGCTATACGCCTCAAAGATAATGGGTGCGATCAATATCGGGCTTGGGACTGGTAAAAAGATCTCCGCGAGATCAAGGAACATACCCGGTAAGGCCGGACAGACTGCCTTTAAAAATTATCTATCTGCAAGGCAAAATGGGCTTAAGGCATGATATGAACCACACCTCCATTAGATTAAAGAACACCTCATAGCTTTATCCTCCTCTTATGTTCTCATCATGCCTTGCCAATCTCACTTATATATTGCTTTTAAAGATGTAAAATGTGTTCATCGCTTACTTACTCAAGTTTAGCGTTTGTGAGAGAAACTATATTTTAACCCTTTCATATGTTGAATGGGGTATTGATGAAAAAGGGCATCCTGTTCGAGACCACCTGGTCGGCTGTCTCCGTCGATCCAACGCTGCTTGTAGTCAAGCCTCAAGAATTCGACCCATGGAACCCATTATTTATCGCCGTGATACTCTTTGGATTAGTGTGCCTGGCTGTAGAATATTACGCTCTTAAAAAATGGCTATGATAGTGATATTGTAAGAATGTTGCATTTTTATATCTATGATCTCAAAGCTTTTCTTAAAAAGGCGTTGAGTTCTTTGAGATGAAAATGCATAATGCTCACATACAACGTAAAGTCCGGCATCGGTACGATCTATTCGACAATGATCTTGAGTCTCAATAAATAAAAGACATTAAAAAAGATAAAAAGGAGTCAGCATCACTTAAGGCTCGTGACGCTTATCTCCATAGGCTTTAACGATTTGGCCGCAGTTATGAGCATTTCCTTATACTCTTCCACGTCCGTATTGTAGTGCTCCGTCGCCATCGCGACATCGCCGTTCTCGCCAGACTTCAGGGCTTTAAGCCTCTCAGCCGTAGCATCTATCGTATCGGCTACCCAGAGATCTCTTGTAGCCTCGTCGACGGGCAGGATCATCTCGGCCCTGATAGATGTATAGAAGTCCCCTTCCGGGGTTATGTAGACCCTTGGCTTTCCGATGACCGCGACGAACGAAGGCACGTCGATGTCGGAGAATTGCTGGGCCGCCTCCGGCTGATACTGGCCTGCATACACGACGAATGAACCTGTCGGGTCCGCCACCCTGCCTCTCCAGTTCTCAGACTCTTCGCCTATGTCGTTCTTTTCTATCAGCGTGCCTACGACAAACACCCTGTTACACTTTGCGCCTGTAGGCGTAAGCATATATGTCGGGGCATACTGGTCGTCGTTCTCCTTGTATGCCTTGTTGGACGCGTTAAACTCTTTAGCGAACAGGCGCTTTGCGACCTCTCTTGCCATCGGCATTTATATCGCCTCCACTTTCTTGACGATGGAGTCTACGTCTATGTCCCTCTTTGCCGGAGACATCTCTTTGACTATAAGATTGCGGCTTCCGAGTACCGGCCCTTTTACCGTGTAATACTTTCCAAGCATGATGCGCTTGATCTCGTCAAAGACCACTCCAGGGTCGACTGCGTCCATGGCCATCTTCTTGGCGGTCTTAACGTCTATGTCAGTCATCTTGTAAGTGATCTCCTGGTTCATGATGATCTCCTGCGCTATGTGGCCGTTATCCAGAATGGCCTTAACGCGGAGGTCGTATTCGCCTTCCTGTTTACCATGGTCGACGCAAGCGCCTTTAACGAGCGTGCGGTTGCATTCGGGGCATCTCTTAATAAGGCCGCTGCCGTCCTGTATGTCAACTATGGCTCCTGTGAATGTCGTGTCATTATCCGCCACCTCGACATCCTCCGTCGGCACTACCGAGCTGGTCTTGTTTAACTTAACCGAGAATCTGCCCTGCCATGAGTCGGTGACTAAATTCTTGAATATGTAGCTCTTGTCTTCCTCCAGCATCGGAAGGTCTGACTTGGTGAAGCTGACGAACTTTATAGTCCCTGTATCGTCGCCCAATAGCCCTATCTGTGATATTGACTTGTTATCATTTTCCCATAACTGGACCACTTTAGCCTTAAGGGATACCCACATCCCGTCTTTGATTATGTCCTTGATCTTGACCGTGGCCGAGTCGCTGCCGGTCTGCGGACGCTGCAGTTTCAAGTCCCTGGTATACTGGTTAAAAACAGTCCTCTTCGCTTCTTCCTCCGGGACCTTGTACTGGTTTATAAGTGTGTCCAGCTTCGATTCGATCTCCTTCAGGGGCACCTCTGCGCCCATCTCGGAGAACCTGCTCCTTAATTCCTTTGCTAATTCCTTTACCATTTCCAATTCCTCAAGTCTCCTGTTTATCTCTCTGGGAGACAATGTACAATATATTTGAATACTATATAAACAAATTTGAAGCGCGGTGAAAGTAATATTTTTAATGTGTATTTCGGATTACATGAATTTATTTTTCATTTTATTGATAATAATGCTTTTAGAATAACAATCATTTTTTTAACTGCTAAGAGCACTAAGGCAAATAAGGCACACTGGCTTTAACCACAAAGCGCACAAGGGCGAATAAGGTCCACAGATTTTTTTAAGTATATGATAAACCTTCTAAAAAAGTCCTTTGTGTAACCTTGAGCCCTTAGAGCGCTTTATGGTGAAAAATGGTGTTCCTTGTTCGCCTTTGTGTGCTTTGTGGTGAAAAAGCCTGTGCCCTTAGTTGCCTTTGTGAAGGATTTGCGGTGAAAAGTAGCGTATTCAAATACCTTTTAGCGTGCAGATGGCTTTTCCGCGTTCCCGGCAGAGGTATCCTAAAATTATTTATATCTACTATACACAATTACGCGCTTAATGAGCATAAAGTATCAGGCCGGATCGAAAATACAGGCGGTGATAGACGCTTTAAAGAAGGAGTATCCTGAAGCGGCGATACAGACACTTAGCCATGACTTCGATTCGTATGACATGATACTTGAGCATGACTCAATGGTGCTCATCATCGGCATCAAACTGACGAGAGCGACCTCTAAGACCGTGTTTAAGCTATTACTATATGCAAAGGCTGTCGCTCAAAGATACTCGGGGAAAAAGGTAGTCATCAAGCTTTACGCTCCTTCAATATTGCCTGAAGCAGAAACTGCATTAAGGAAGTCAGGCGGGATCTTTCAGAAACTGGGCACTGTGAAGCCTAGAGGCAAGGCTTCAGATACGGTCAAGATATGCTCTCCCGGATCATGGAAAGTAGTATGCTATTTTATTAAGAACGAAGAGTCCACCATGAACCAGGCATCGGTGAATACGGGCGTATCGTACCCATGGGCTCGTGCAGTCATAAAAAAACTGATTGAGCTGGGAGCTTTTGAAGAGAAGGGGAAAAAAGTAAGGCTTGCAAACATCGATGAGCTTTTTAAGGCCGTCGCATGGGAAAGGCCGATAAGCAGCCTTAAAGGTGTTGAGTTCAAAAGCGCGTTCCATGATGAGCAGGAAGCGCTACGTGAAATATTTTGCAATATAGAGGGCATAATCCCGCGTTCGGCATGCGCCCTGTATACCGCGGCCGACCTGTATCTCGAGGGCAGGGCAAGCGGAGGGTGCGTTCAGATGTATGCCGACGAAAATTCCGCCCTTGTCATAAAAAGCATGCTGGGAGAAGGGGACGGCGTCATATTTCAGATATATTATCCTGACCGAGACTTCGGGGATGAACTTTATTCAATAGACGATATACATGTGGTATCTATGGAGCAGACTATACTAGACCTCGCAGGTCTGGGCATAGCCGGCTCTGATGCTGCAAAGGTGATGGCCAGGCAATATCGTAATGCCAGCGAATAAAGAATAAAAAAGAGTTTAAAACTTAAGCTTTTTAAACTCTTCAATGTCGTATGCGAGCCTGCCCAGTTCTTCGTCCGTGATCTCCACACGGTTCTTTATAACTCTAAGTTCTGCGTTGAGCTGCTTTATTCTTGCATACATGATGTACATTATGATAAAGCATATAACAAAACCAACCGATAGCAGCCCTATGATCAATTCCAGGAACATCTCGTTCATTATTAAATCCCTCCGAATAACGATCTCGCAAGCCTGTCAATGAAGCCTTCTTTCTTAGCTGTGCTCGATTCTTCGAGCGACACCTTGGATCCGGTGAGCTTTGCCGCAAGCCTCTTATATGCCAGGGATGCCGGGCTGTCCGGATATTTTATTACGACAGGGGTCTTGAACGCTGCCGCTCTTCTGACATGAGCGTCGTCCGGCACTACCTCCAGCACCTTCACGCCCATGATATCACCGATCTTCTGGCTTGTAAGTTCCGTTTTTTCAGCAGATGCCCTGTTAAGAACGATGCCTCCGACCGTGCCGCCCACCATTTCGGTAAGCACTTTAGTCTTAACCGCATCGGCCATTGAAGAAAGCTCAGGGTTCACTACCAGTAGCACCTCATCAGCGATCGCCAGCGGGATCACCCCATCCTTACTTATACCTGCCGGCGCATCGATGAGTATAAAATCAGCTCCCGAGACCAGTTTGCTCATTACGAACTGAAGCCTGTCAGGGTCGGCGTTCTGGAATCCCTGGAGCGATATGCCGCTCGGCACGACCTTCAATCCTGTCGGGAGTTCATATATGGCCTGGGAAATATCTGCTTTTCCAGCGAGGACTTCGTGCAGGGTTATCTTACTCCTTTCAAGTCCTAGTACCAATCCCAGGTTTGCCATTCCGATATCCGCATCTAATATTATGGTCCTATTTCCTAAAAGCGCCAGCGAGGTACCCAGGTTGACCGTCGTCATCGTCTTACCTGTGCCACCTTTACCGGAGGCGATAGTATATACCTTTGTCATTCCATTCACCCTTTTATGTTCTTATAACCCCACCACGAAATAAATGATCATGATTAATTACTTGCTTAGCAGCGCGAGATTTATCATACTTTTAATCTCATGACGCCCATACCTTATATCTTTATTTTTCAATGACTCTATAAATGACCCTATCTGGTCTTCTGACGGATAGTCATATTTTTCGAGGAATCTTTCTATCTCCTCAAGGACTTTTTCTCTATCCTTTCTCTTTCTGTCCTCAATCCCTAAATATATTTTTTCTAATACAGTATTCTCTTCGAAACAATATCCCTTATTCTTCAAATACCTTGTGAAGTCCATAATATCCAGGCTTGAGGGTTCATTCTGCCGTTTTATGAAATCGCTTATCTCCATGTCCAGCGTAAGTTCGGCTTTCGGTGCTTCAGGTAGGGGGCTTGCTTCACTTACCGGGATCAAATTTGCCGGCGGCTCAATATTTACACTGGGCGTCGTATGGGTCACTACGGTCTGCGGTTCATTTTCCTGCGACCTTTCAGGACCCATTTTTCCCATGGCCATACGTATCTTACGGGCCTCTGTTATGAGGCTCATGATCTCGTCCCCATCCGTTTGCAGGATCCTGGCGAACTTTTCGATGTTAACATCATCAGAGATGTCGGAGGGAATAGATGCAGCCTCACTGACGATGCTCATCATATCGTCCATATCTTTCTCCTGCACAATATTGTTTTCATATTTTTCAGATGCTATGCTGAATATTGATGAAGCTTGATCTTTATCGAATATTTCGTGAAGGAGATCATTTATATTGGCCATATCCGGCTCACCTTCACGGGATATCATCTCAAGGACCCTGCTTTCCCCTCCGGCACTCAGATACCGGTTCAATCCGTCCTCCTTTGCGACATCCTTTACCGTTTCCTTCAGTATGACCTCGAAGTTTTTCAATACTATACCCCCCTAATGCTTCTTTTTCCCGCCGTTGATCAGAAGATGCGTCAGTTCCAGCTTTTTTAAGATCTCGTCCACACTGTTGGCGAAATCTTTCTCTACCCTTTTTACCAGCGCAACATCGTCATCATAAGTATCGATCTCTATATCGTCCTCGACCACCTTTCTTTCTAATTCCGCGTTTTCCAGTATGGCTTTTGCAGATACGCCTATTGTACGCCGGCCTTCCGACGCCATGTTATACATGGTTTGCTGTGTCGCCTTATTTTCCGGCACCTGTCCGGAACCTATCAGAATGTCCGGGTACATTCTTAAAACCGAGTTAATGACATGTTCTTCAATGCGATAGATCTCAAGATCTCCGCCAGCATCGATTATCCGGTCGAATAGCTCACGTCCCCTGTGATGCTCTGAATAAGCCGCCTCCACATTGCCATTTAATAATATTATATGATATTCCTTGTATCCAGCCCCGTTTTTCTCGAAAAATATGATATGTCCGGCATCTATCCGCCTTTCATCCAGATATGACCGCAAGCTCGGTACGCTCTCGGCCTTGATGAACTGGCCCCTTATTTCCGGCATCCCCGCCCTCTTGCCGGGGACTGCCTGTGTATTTGTTTTTACGGCTTCCTGTCTCTGGTTTTTTACCGCCGGCATCCCATCTCTGGAAATCTCCGTCTTTTGGGATGCAGCCGGCTGGCTCGTTTTTACCGGTATCCTGAACTCTTTGCAGGCGTCATTCATGAGCTGGATCTGGCTCTGGTTAAGGCTGCAAAGCTCGATAATAGCGTCTTCGTTCTCCGTGATCTTCGATGTGAACTCAAGTTCAGGGTCAGGAAGCTCTTTCTTGCCATTGGATCCCATGGATATTACGGGTTTTCCGGAATCGTATACGACCACCCCTTCGAGAATCTCGCCGGAACCGATGATAGATACCCTGAGGTACCCGTTGAACTTCTCAACGAGAAATGACTCGTTGATATCTTTCAGGGATCTTGGTCCCTTTTCACTATTTACCAGTGTTCCACGAGGCAGCCACATACTGTATTACACATCTTTTACGTTCATCTGGGCGTTTTTGATCATAAGCCTGACAAGACCCAGGTTAACGTCCTTGCCGGCAAGGACGCACAGGAACATATCGCTTATAGGGGCGATTACCACCTTATACTGGGGTGTCTCCAGTATTATCTGATCGGTCTTTCCGAGCTGTAGCTCCTCAGTGATCTTCATTCCGGCACGCACCATGTCTTCGGTCGCTACGGCTATATGCTCAAAGTCTACGTGGCTTCCATTTTGAAATATCGGAAATCCGTCGGCCACGAGTGCTGTGGCCGTGACTCCCGGCGCTGAGGAGATATTCGATAACAGCATATCGAAAAGGCCTTCTCCTTTGGCCGAACTCGATTCCCTGGACTCTTCCTCCATTATCGACCTTAGTTCCTCGGTCTTTTTCTGGATATCGCTTTTTATCAGAGATTCCGGATAAGTCCTGACGATAAGGTCCACTTCGACATCGTTGCAGGAATATATCTCCGAGACAGTGTCGGTCAGCGTCATCATTCGCTCAAGAGCGTTCATCTGGTATAGCTTGATGTTCTGTACGGAGTATGCAGATGCCGTTATGTTACCGTCTTCCAGAAGTATGAAACCATCGGACATCCTTGTGCCCTCGGCTTTATACACTTTGATGAAGCCTTTGAAGTCCCGGGAGTATTCTCTGATCACCTCCGGGACTGGCTTTTTCGATTCCGCTATAAAATTACCATTCGGAAGCTTCAAATCCTTTACATCCTTGTTTTTTTAATTAAAGGGCCGCTGTTATCCTATCCTTGTTCTTCTTGACCTCGTATCTGATCCTGCCCAGGTTCGCCCCGGGCTCCGCTACTATGGCCAGGATCTCGTTTTCGGTGACGAGAGATAACATTATGGGTCCGTTTTGAAGCTCTACAAGCACCTGCTCGAAGTTGCCCTTTCCAAGCTCTATGCCCATTGCTTCGGACGTACCGACACTGGTTGAAGCCATAGCCCCAAGCGCGTCCACGTCCATGGTTATGTTTGAAACGTGCTCTATTATGAACCCGTCACGCCCCAGGATCGCTGCGGCGCTTACACCCTCGACCTTGATCAGGTCGCCTAAGATCCTCTTTAACATCTTTTAACCTCACGAATGACATTACCCTCATTATCTACTACTCTCAACATAATAGGCATTCTGCCTATGGCATGAGTGGCACAGGATACGCACGGGTCATATGCCCTGACTACCATCTCTATCCTGTTCAGGACACCCTCGCTGACATCCTCTCCGTGTATAAGTTTCCTGGCCGCCTGAAGCACACCTTTGTCTATCGCATCGTTATTATGTCCTGTGGCGACTATAAGGTTAGCCTTTGTGATGAATCCCTGGTCGTTCACTGTGTAATCATGTATGAGCGTGCCTCTCGGCGCCTCGACGACTCCCACGGCTTTAGTGTTCTTTACTGCGCCCGTCGCATTCCTGATGTTCTTTTCGCAGACTGACGAGTCTGCCAGTATCGACAGGGCTTTCTCGCTTATGGCCATGTACTCTATCACCCTCGCGAGATGATAAAGGAAAGGCTGCTGTGCTATGCGGCCGAACTTTGCCCTGAACTCGCCCAGCATCCTGTCAGCTTCGGGCGTGCCCATGGAATCCACCACGTTGATGCGCGCAAGCGGACCGACCCTGTAAAACCCGCTTCCTTTCTTAAGCGACGTAAACTTCATGTACGAGTACGGCTCAGCTCTTTCCACGATATAGCTCGCATAGTCCTTTCCGGGGAACTCGCAGAGCTGAGCGCCGTCCGCGCCTACCGCCCTTATGTTCCCGTCATACGGGTCAAATTTCCCGTCTTTGGTCAGGCCTATAAAGTCGGATTGCACTATTCCGACATTATTGACCAAATCGGAGTACTCTTCAAACTTCGGCAGAACGAAATCCCAGCTCGCTTTAGCGATCTCCACCGAACGCTTTGCAAAGCCTTCCAGCTCGTTCTTCTTTTCGGGAGATATTGTGAATGACATACCTCCGGGCACGGCAGATACCGGATGGATGGCCTTCCCTCCGACGTCTTCTGTGATCCGCTGCCCTATCTTGCGCGCCTCTATCGCCATCTTTGCCAGGTCCCGGTTAGCTTTTACCAGGCCTGCGACGTTCCTTAGCGCCGGGTTTGAGTCCGGCCCAAGGATGAAGTCGGGCATTCCCAGGTAAAACAGGTGCAGGGAATGGGAGCTGATGAGCTGTCCTGCCAGCAGGAGCTCTCTTAGCTTGTGGGCGGTCGCAGTTATCTGGGCCCCGTATATCTCGTCGACCGCCTTCGCGGAAGCGAGATGGTGGGCCGTCGGACAAATGCCGCAAATGCGGGGCGTTATCCTCGGGGCTTCTTCCACGGCAGCGCCTTCAAGGAACTTTTCAAAGCCCCTGAGCTCCGTAGCATGGAAATGGGCTCCGGACACCTCCCCTTTGTCGTCCAGGTTTACGGTGACGCTGGCGTGGCCCTCTATTCTGGTGATAGGTGAGATAGTTAGCTTCTTCATAGGTGTCTCTCCTTGATGATGTCTGGTATCTTCGAGACTGACTTGTTCTCCATTATCTTGCTTCCCATGACGAACGGGTAAATGGTGTGCGGCACATCATAGATCTCTTTCTCGATCTCTTTCTGCGGCAGCTCTGTCAGGTGCTGTATCCTCATGACCAGTATATTATACAGGTCTCTGCAGGGCTCTCTCAACACGTCGAGGGACGGCCCGCCGCATCCATGGCACGGTATCCCGTGCTCTGTGCAGACTGCGCCACATCTTCCGAACGTCACCGAGCCCAGGCATAAGTAGCCCTGGCCAAGGAGACACTTACCTTCTTCGGGGATGCCTTCGTTCCTTCTTTTGACCTTCCAGTCCTTTACCTGTCCCATGGTCCTCTTGCATTCCGAACATACGGATTTTTTGGACAGTTCGGGCACGTTCCCGTCCAGCAGCGGGAGCAGTATCTTTCTTAAAAAGACTTCCTTTGGCGGGCATCCTGTGATATAATAATCGACCTTTATTATGTCGCCTACCGCATACCCTCTGTAGAGCAGGTCAGGCACGTCCTCTTTCGGTATCTCTTTCTTGGCAAGCGCGGGGTCCGTAAAGACTCCTTCAAGGATCTCGTTCCTGCTGTGTATGATCGAAAGGCCGGATATTCCTCCGAAACAGGCGCAAGTACCGTAGGCAATGACTATCTTCGCTCGCTGCCTGAGCTTTTTGACCCTTTCCATGTTCTCCTTGTTGCGTATGGCCCCGCCGATGATCGCGACGTCGATCTCCTCGGGCGGCTCTTTTACGTCCATCAGAATGGGCGAGTATACCAGTTCTACCTTATCCAGAAGCTCGAGAATGTCCTCGTGAAGGTCCAGGATCGACATATGGCATCCGGCACATGATGCCAGTGGTTCCGTTGCTAGCTTTAACATCCCGCCTCACCTCAATATCAGCTTCTTCAGGCATGTGTTAGGACCGACATGGACGATCTCTAATTTGCCTCTTTTTCCAGTTATCTCCTCAACGGCCCCGACCATGTAGCCATATAGGCTCTGGCACAGGGGTCCTTTTTGCGGCATGCCCTCTCTGCGGAGGGTCTGCCTTACCAGGCAATCCCTGAACACAAGATAAATGAAAGTCTCGCCATTTTCCGTAATGATGTAGCTGTCCTTATCTTTGGGCTTCCAGAGCTCGAAATTATATTGCCTTCCGAGGATGTCGGATAGCTCCTTCAGGGCTTTCTCCACATTGTCAGTCTTGGGGAAGTATTTAGCAGTCTCATGACCCATCTTCATTCCTGCCCTGTACACTACGGCGTTAGCGCCGCCCCTGGCGATCTCTTCCAGCGACCTTATGATGGTCGCGTTCAAGACCATGATGCCGTGCAAAGCTTCCTCATAGTCCATGATGTTGCCTTCACAGTGCAAAGGCAGCTCTTCCGGCTTTACGACAGATGCCTGGGACATTATATGAACCTCCTTAACATTGAGCATACTTCCAGGTCGACGTAAAGTCTCCTCGATAAGTAGATATCTCTATGCTCGATCGCGTTTGACGGACAGATCTCATGACATGATAGGCAGGCCATACAATCCTCCGGATTTATAACAGTTGATACGCCGTCCTTAAGCTCATAGACTTTCATAGGACAGTCATGGACGCATAGCCCGCAGCCTATGCAAACCTCTTTATCTATTAATATATTTACCATCGTCCCGTACCTCAACGCTTTTAGCTAAATACCCCTGATTAGTAAGGAATTATTTTTATGTTACTTGAATATATACGTATCTCTTATAATCGAAAATATTTTTCCCGGATACCATAAATTATATATAATTTTAGAGCAAACATATGTTAAATTTGGAATAAATACCGTTAAAAACATATTATGTCTAATAATTTGACTTTATTTTTGATTCACGCATTTGCCTGTTCAGTTAACGGCTGCTTTCCAAAAGTAATATGCTTGATAGGCGACACAATAATAAATGATCTCGTTCAGCCTCTGTAAGAAATACGGCTATCGCCAGGTATGGTAAGTGCCCTGCCCGGCGAATGTTCAGGAATAAACATTATATATCGCCTGGGTATAGATATAATACCTTTAAAATATGGTAACGCGATGGCATTCTTGTATCAAAAGTGCCATGGAGAAAATATATCGTTCGACAGATGAAAATAACAAGGTTAACACTGGGGGAGAAATGACTGAAGTGATAGTCCACGACCCCGCATTATGCACTGGCTGCAGGCAATGCATGACGGCGTGTTCTTTTAAAAATTATAAGACCTATAATTATAGCTTATCGCTCTGTAAAGTGATAGAAGACCCCCGCGGGGGTTTTGTCAGGGTACACTGCCAGCACTGTAAGGACCCGATGTGCGTGGCGGCATGCCCGAAAAAGGCGATCACCAAGGATGAGAAAACGGGCTATGTGACGATCGACCAGATGCTGTGCGTCGGCTGCAAGTCGTGCATGTACGCATGCCCCATATCCATACCACAGATGAGCAAGGGCCTCAAGGTAATGGTCAAATGCGACATGTGCGAAGGGGATCCTGCTTGCTTAAAAGTATGCTCTGCAAAGGCGATCAAGCTGATGACCAGGGTAGAAGGAACCGGACTGGTCAAGGAGATGGAGAAAAGATGAAAGAGCTGTACCCCTGGCGTAAGCCTGTAAAGATATCGCTTCCGACATCAGTGAAGCCTCAGCTTATAAGGCATTTCAGCATCGGGCTGCTGTATCCTGTTACGGATGAACTTAAGGAAGCGAGGGAAAAAGCCGGCCTCGACCCGATACCTCCGACGGCTCACAGGTATAAGGAAGGTGCCGAGGACATCAGGAAGATCATCAAGGCGATGGGCGTTGACCGGAACATAGGGCTCGACCTGGAAAAGATGGAGTATAGGTTCAAATGACCGTGAAATATTCACATTTCCTTGGCTGCGTCATGCCTACAAAGATGCCGTGGGCGGAAGCGGCGATCATGAGGACGCTACCGAAGCTCGGGGTGGATATAGTATATCTGGAGAAGTCCGGATGCTGCCCGAGGGCAGGTGTATGGATATCCGTCGACCGTAGGGTCTGGCTGACCCTGGCGTCATATAACCTGCTTCAGGCAGAAGAGCAGGGCAGGGATGTCATGGTATCCTGCAACGGCTGCTATGTCACGCTTTACGAGGCCAATAAGGTACTTAATGAGGAGCCGGAGACGCTGGAAGAGGTCAACAGGTATCTTGCGGCCGCAGGAAAACATTACGACGCGAACATACGCGTCAGGCATTTCCTCGAAGTACTGTACGAGGACGTCGGTATCGACAGGATCAGGAAAGAGAGCAAGAAGCTTAACATCCGCGTCGCCATACACCCCGGTTGCCATATGAGAATATTCGCGGACGGAAAGCTCGTAAGATACTTTACAGAGCTGATCGAGGCGCTGGGCGTGGAGATAGTGCCGTACGGCCTGGAACAGATGTGCTGCGGATTACAGTCAAACCTCGCCGACAGGCAGTTCGCGACCTATGAGCGGGCCAAGAAAAAGATGGACGCGATCATGAAGACTGACGCGGACGCGCTCGTTCTCGTGTGCGCCGGCTGCTACGACCAGTTCGAAAGAGTGACCAACACGCTCAGAAAGAATGATAATTATGACTTTAACGTGCCAGTGATACATCTGGCGGAGCTCCTTGCCGTGTCCTTCGGCATGAAGCCGGACGAGTTCGGCATGCGCTACATGAGGACAGCGCCTGTGGACGGGCTCATAGAAAAACTGGAGAAAAGCGTAAAATGAAACCATATTTCATCATAGCCATATTCATACTGGTCACCAGCGTTATAGGGGTGGTCCTGTCGGAAGAGATGGTCATGCTGTTCCTGTTCGCAGAGCTAGCTTCGCTCGTGTCTTTCTACATGTTCTTCTCGGTCATCATCCCGTCATTGTTCCCCGAATATAAAAAAGTGGAAGAGAACTTCAATTGTGGCGCCAACGACCTTTACCTTGATCCGGAGGAGGCCTACGGGCCCAGGACACCTTTCGGAGGTGTGAAAAATAAGTAACGATTATGATCTGACAGTATGCCGGATATTGCCGTCCGAGGTCATACCGGCGGTAAAAGACCAGCTCTCGAAAGGGGGCAGAATGATATATGCGTCAGGGGTAGACGAGGGTGTCAACGGCATTAAAGTAGACTATTATTTCGGCTTTGACCATTTGCACAGGGGTAAGCATACCATACTCAGGACGTACCTTGACAGGGAAGACCCCGAGGTCGAGTCAGTGACGCAGATCACTCCCCAGGCAGACTGGTCGGAAAGGGAATTGATAGAGTTCCTTGGCGTGAAGGCAAAAGGGCACCCGGACCCCAGGCACTTATGGCTGCCCTTGAACTGGGAGAAGCTTCGGCTGACGGACGAGGAGAGCAAAGCCGAGGCCGCAAAGTTCAAACAGGAGCCAGTCGACAACATCCTTAATCTGCCGGTCACAGTGGTCCCATACGGGCCTTATCATCCTGCGTTCATCGAGAGTAATTACTTTAAGATGGCCGTGGAGGACGAGGTCGTAAAAACCGCGGACCTTAAGCTCGGTTTCAATCACCGCAGCGTGATCAAGCTTATGGAAAGGCGAGACTACTATAAGGACGTATACCTCGCGGAGAGGATATGCGGCTTCTGTAACGCTCATCAGTCCATCACGTTCGCCATGACGGCCGAATGCATAGGCAATGTGGAGATCCCTCCGAGAGCAGGGCTGATCCGAACGCTATTGTTCGAGCTTGAAAGGATACAGAGCCACCTGCTGGCAATAGGCCTGGTAGGCGACTTGATGGGCTTTAAGACAATGTTCATGCACTGCTTAAGGATCAGGGAAGACATCCAGGACTGCCTTGAGCTCATATCGGGACAGCGCGTCACGCACGGGCTGGGCACACTGGGAGGCGTGAGGAGAGACATCACTGCATGCCAGGCTGATTTTGTGCTTTCGAAAATCAAGGCGGTGAAAAAGTCATCCGACGAGCTATTCGATCAGGTGCTGGCAAACGATGTTCTGCTGACCAGGCTTGAGGGCGTGGGAAAGCTTTCCCATGACGATGCAATAATGCTGGGCGCAGTCGGGCCCACGGCCAGGGGCAGCAACTGGAAGATAGATGTCAGGAAAAACAGCCCGTATGCAGCATATGAAAATCTTGACTGGGAGATCATAACGGAGACTGACGGAGACTGCCTGGCAAGGCTCAAAGTGAAGATGAGAGAGGTCCTGATGGCCCTTCATATCATAGAGCAGTGCTGTGAAAAGCTTAAGTCGACGTCGGGCAGCATCGTGGCGGCGGTGTCTAAGATGCCGTGCGCGGAGGCGATATCCAAATCAGAGGCTCCGAGGGGAGAGTTGTTGTACCACGTATCCTCTGACGGCACGAACACACCCGAATATGTGCGTATAAGGACCCCGACGTTCCGCGTGGCACACATTATGCTAAAGCTGATCCACGGCGTATACGTGGGAGACGTCCCCGCGATAATCGGCTCGATAGACCCATGCTACTCATGCACGGACAGGGTCACGGTCATCAGAGGGGGAAAGGGCGAATCGGTGGAGATACGTTCGCTGGGAGAGAATAAATGATAGACATCGCATGGATAAATCCGATCATTGCCTTTATCATGGGCATCGTTCTCTCTTTCAACCTTAGAAAGATATTCGCCAGGGTACAGTCTCGCAGAGGCCCTTTACTGTGGATGCCTAAAAGCTGGTATGGCATCAACCGCAGTAAATTTCTTCAGCCGCTATATGATATACTTAAGCTATTCAGTAAAAAGACCATAATACCCCATACCGCGACTCCTATGTTCATCATAGCTCCGATAGTCGCCCTTATTTGTGCCATACTGGCGACGCTGTTCGTCCCTGTCGCAGGCATCTGCATGGACTACACCTTCAGCCTTGTGGTGCTATTCTACCTGCTGATAGGCGTGACTCTCTTCGTCATAGTCGGAGGCACCTCCAGCGCTTCTCTGTTCGCGGCGATAGGCGGTGTCAGGGAAGTGGAGCTGATGCTGGCGAACGAGATACCTTTCATACTTGGCACGTTCGCGCTGGCGATATCGTATGACACGTTATCGATCAAAGAGATGATGGGCTTTAACCTGCTGACCAATCCCTTTGCTGCGGCAGCAGTATTCATCGCGATACTGGTCAAGCTGCATATAAAGCCGTTCGACATACCCGAGGCGGACTCCGAGATAGTCGGAGGGCTGACCACCGAGTACAGCGGAAAGCTGCTCGGGGTGCTTGAGATAATCAAACTGATCATGCTGTTCGTCCTGTCAGCGCTGTTCGTCGACCTGTTCCTGTGGGTACCGTCCACCGGGATCGTATCATGGATCATATTCCTGGCGGCGATACTGTTCGTGGGGGCCGTCATAGGCTTTATTCATTCATTGTTCGCCCGCTTCAGGATCGACCAGGCCACATGGTGGCTGTTCAAGATATCGACAGTTATATCGCTCGTGGCTGTAGGGCTTGCGATCGTCGGGAGGTTCCTGCTATGAAGAACCCTGTCAAAGCGTTTGCAGGCTTAATCGCCAACTTCTTCCGAAAGCCGGTCACCATCGAGGAGAACTACGGTTTCCTCTCGGACACGTTCAGATGGCTCCCGAGAAGGGACGATGAAAAATGCACGGGCTGCGGCGCATGCTATGAGAGATGCTCGAGCGGCGCGACACATATCCACGACGTACAGGAAGAGCGTACCGTGTGCATAGACAGTCTCAACTGCATATTCTGCGGAAGATGTGCTGACGCATGTCCGGAATCCGCCTTAGAGCTTTCATTCGAGCCAAAGACGGACGATGAAAAGAAGGTCCGTGAAGAGATGTTCGACATCGAAGGCGGCGAGTGCCCGCATTCCCTTATACGCCCGAAGGAGAACAAAGAAGCGTCACTGGAGTATCTGCGCAGGATAAGCCTGGCGCATGAGCAGGGTGAGGACGGGCCGTGCACGAAGACAATGCTTCCGCTACAGCGCTGCAGCGTGTGCGGAGAGATCATGCCTGAAACGTCGAAGCATCTTGAGATAGTGAAAAAGAGGGCGCTGGAGAACCTTCAGCCCGAGACCGCGAAGATCGTCGAGGAGGATATGAAGCTGTATCTTACCGCATGTGTCTCATGCAGGCAAAAATACAGCCTTATCTGGAACACGCACCCGAGGAAGTACATATGAGCGTATTAAAAAAATCCCCGTGGATATACCACGCCCACGCAGGCGGATGTAACGGCTGCGACATAGAACTGCTGGCATGCATGGGCCCGAGATACGACCTCGAAAGGCTGGGGATCAAGTGGGTGTCTTCTCCGCGTTATGCGGATATATTACTTGTCACAGGCCCGGTGCCGCTGCACACAAAGCCTTTCCTGGAAAGGGTGTATGCGCAGACCCCCGAGCCAAAGCGAGTCATAGCCATGGGCGCATGCGGATGCTCATGCGGTGTTTTTATCGATGACGAAAATTATTCGATAGCAGGCCCGGTAGAGAAGATCATTCCAGTCGATGTGAAAATACCCGGCTGTCCGCCCAAGCCTGAGGCAATAATCGACGGCATACTAAAAGTGCTGAATAAGATGTGATCTTTTCATTTTTTCAAACGTTATGATACCCTTGTTCTCACAAATACTCAAATTTGCCATATAGGGCTTTATGATTCTACTGCAGGCATTTTTCTATAAATAAAGCCATAGTGCCATTGATATGCTTTTCCTACAATTATGGTGTAATCGACAGGCATCGTCCTAAAATATTAAAGAACCAATTTTTCGCTACAAGATCACTTAATATTGCCATACATTCTCCATTAAATGTTTTTATGAACACCGGTTAAAAAATTATCAAAAGCTATACTTATGGGTACTTATCCATGCATTTTTACTATATTTTAAGCATATTATGGGCCGATATTTACTATTTAAATAATTATTGTTTTTTTGATAGTTAATACATGGTTTAATTATTAATTTAAAGCTCAAGATTAGCAAATAATAATTATACAGTTATATATTTAGCTTATTTTTACAAAATAACCTTAAATTATAGTTATACAACAATAATCGCTATAAACTGGATATATTTCACTAATTATTTTGGTAATCTTAAATTCTATATTTACTATTATTATTATGAAAGGAGGTATGACCGCAGTATGTTTAAAAAACTTATTGCCTCAGGTGCAGCAGTACTGGCTACGGCCATAACCATGAATCCCGCAGAAGCTTTCTTCTTTGGGTCCAGGTTCTTTGGCCTCGGGTTCGGCAGCTTCGGGTTCGGTTTCCCGTTCTTCGGTGGGTTCGGTTTCCCGTTCTTCGGTGGGTTCGGTTTCCCGTTCGGAGGATTAGGGTGCGGAATACCGTTCGGTGGCTGTGGGTTCGGGTTCCCGTTCTGGTAATGGTCCAGAAAACAACCCGCTTATTTTTTTAATAATTTATTCTTTTAGCATTTTATAATGACAAATAACCATTAAACGTGAAAATCATCTTAAAATCGGGTCTATTTACATGAAAGCGGCTGTCGTTACACCGGGTCAAAAAGACTCGATCAGGGTCATAGATATTGAAACGCCGGGCATAGGGGATGACGAAGTCCTTGTAAAGGTCAGTAGCGTAGGCGTTGACGGGACCGATGAGGACATTAATGATGGCAAGTACGGTAAACCGCCCGAAGGGTGCGATCATCTTATTATCGGACATGAGGCTGTCGGCGAAGTAGAAAAGACCGGAAATAATGTAAGATGCCTGGAGCATGGGGACATTGTCGTGCCGATGGTCAGGAGGCCTTGCTGGGAGAATTGCTATAACTGCAGGAACCATCAGCCCGATATGTGCCTTACTGGCGATTACTTTGAAAGGGGGATAAAGGGCCTGCATGGATTTATGTCCGGTTATTTTTCAGAGTGGCTTGAGTACCTGATCAGGCTACCGCCTGAGCTGAAAAGTACGGGAGTTCTGCTTGAGCCGCTGAGCGTTGCGGAAAAGGGCATCAGGGAGGCTTTGAGCGTACAGGGGCGCATGCTCTGGAACCCAGGACGGGCTCTGGTCCTCGGGGCCGGGTCTCTCGGGTTGCTGGCTACGTTCATCCTGCGTGATATGGGCATCGATACGTATACTGTCGCCACCAGGGACAAAAAGAGTATTAAGGCGCAGGTAGCCGAACAGTCCGGCGCTAAGTACATAAACGCAAATGAGGAGCCCATTGATACACTGCCCGATAACTATGGTGATTTTGATATTATAATCGAGGCTACGGGTGTGAGCAGGTTAGCATTTCAGTCAATAAGCCTGGTCAACACTAACGGCGTTGTGTGCCTGTTAGGCCTTTATCCTTCCGGAAAAAAGCATGAGGTATGTACTGACTGTATCGGTATGGACATTGTGATGGGTAACAAGCTGGTTTTCGGATCGGTCAGCAGCAATCGTATCGACTTTGAGCGTGGCGTTGACCGGCTTATTTCCATAAAAAATAAATGGCCAGGGATGATGGAAAAGATGTTTACCAGGTCCGTAGCGATCGATAATGCTGCGGAAAGCCTGATAAGGGGCAGCGAGGACATTAAAGTGCTTGTAAACATGCCTGTATGATGTTATGGATCTTAATCCGTTCAATGCTCATATCATTTTTTAAAAGCATTAGAAGGAAACACCTTTCGCATATTAATCTCCAAAATGATATAATCTCAAAACCCAGACTTCCTGTTGTAATCACATTAAAGGCCATTGGGTAGGGGAATGTTATGGTCGACAGGAGCAGGATACACCAGTGGCATACTAAATCCAACCGGATCATCGATGCGCTGGTCATTCGTGAAAACAATCTGACATACGTAACGGCACAGAATGGAGACATACCAATAACGGAGAACCAGGGCTACGGTCTTTATTACAGGGATTGCAGGTTTTTAAGCGGTTATATTCTCAAGATCAACGGCGAGACGCCTACGGAGATACAGTCCAGCGATGAGAAAGGGTATATGTCTACAACGATGATGACCAATCCCAATTTTATTGACCTGAAGGGAGTCGTGATCGGCAAGGAGACGATAAGCATCCGCAGGGACGCAATAATACCGGGATGCGTACAGGAGACGATATCCATCGTTAATTTCAATGAGTTCGACGTGCACGTTTCCCTGACGCTGGAGTTTGACTCGGACTTTGACGATATTTTCACCGTGAGGGGCATATCTGAAAAATCAGGCGGAGAGTTATATCCCATCAAATATGAAAACGGTCTGCTGCATATCTCATACCATGGACAGGACGGGCATATGCGCAACACAAAGGTCATGTTCAGTCCGGGGCCTGAAGAGGTCGATAATGGCGTATGTACTTTCTGTCTTGTCCTGAAGCCACATGATGAAAAAAAGATACTCGTATGCATCTCAGTAGAAGATATATCTCCCGGAGAAAGACCCGGAGAATTGCACATTCATGATGTGGGTGATGAGCTAAAAAAGATAAGGTCTTCCTACCTGGCCACGATGGAGTGCTGCAGCAATATAATCACCAGTAATAACGTTTTTAACAAAGTCTTTCTTCGATCCATGGCAGATCTCAGGATGCTTCATATGAGCCTTGAGGAAGATCGATTCCACTCTGCGGGTGTGCCATGGTATGACGCGCTTTTCGGGAGGGACAGTATCATATCGGCTTTGCAGATACTTCCATTTGAGTCCGGCATGGCGAAAAGCACGTTAAGGCTCCTCGCTGCGTACCAGGGGAAAGATATCTGCGAATGGAAGGACGAGAGCCCGGGCAAGATACTCCACGAGCTGAGGCTGGGCGAAAAGGCGAATCTTGGGGAGATACCGCATACGCCCTATTATGGCAGCATAGACTCCACGCCTCTTTTCCTCATACTGCTTGCTGAATACATTAACTGGACCGGTGACATAGAGCTATTCCACAGCCTTAAGGATAACGTCGAGCTTGCACTGAAATGGATCGATGATTTTACCGACCTGGATGGCAGCGGACTCGTATCTTATGCGGTAAAGTCAAAGTTCGGGCTATATAACCAGGGATGGAAGGATTCGAACGACGCAATATTACATTCTGACGGCACGCTTGCGAAGAGCCCGATAGCGCTGGCAGAAGTCCAGGGCTATGTTTACCGGGCAAAACAGTCTATGGCGGATCTTTATGAAAGCACGGGCAGTGAAGATATTGCGGCAGGTCTTGTGAAGGATGCAAGAAAGATCAAATCGATCTTCAATGAACGGTTTTGGATGGGGGATAAGAAGTTTTACGCCCAGGCCATCGACTCCTGCGGGCTTTGCGATGTTATATCCTCTAACCCCGGGCAGGCTCTCTGGAGCGGGATAGTGGACACGAACAGGGCAAAATTCATAGCAGACAGGCTATTCGAACCCGATATGTTTTCCGGATGGGGTATACGGACGCTGTCATCCGGCGAGATCAATTATAATCCGCTGGGCTACCATGTCGGCACCGTTTGGCCGCATGATAATTCAATGATATCAATGGGACTATGCGAGTACGGGTTTTGCGAGGAATCGACGGCGCTGTTCAGCAGCATGTACGAGGCGGCGGGCTTCTACCCCCGCTACAGGCTGCCGGAACTTTTTGGCGGGTTTTACCGCGAGGAATATGACATGCCTATTAAGTACCCTGTAGCATGCAGCCCTCAGGCATGGTCATCAGGCACGATACCTTACATGCTTTCGGCTTCTCTGGGCCTCAAAGCGGATGCGATGAATAATAGCCTGACGCTTTTAAAGCCTCATCTGCCTCCCTGGCTAAACTACGTGCAGATAAAAGACCTGAAGGTCGGCAAGGCTTCGACGGACCTTGAATTTCAGCGGGTTAAAGATAACACTCTCGTTAATGTCGTAAAGCGGGGCGATATGGATGTCTATGTCGTATATTGATACCCGGTCATTTGTCCTGTGTCCATTAGTGTATATGTCATAAGTTCGATGATCTATACGATGATACCGTTTGCCGTTTGTTAGCCTATGCATCACATCAACGTACGGCATTAACACCATCAAATCCGACAATGATCATATAAAACGGCGATTTATCGGGACACAGCACTAAGTTTTATCTAAAAATAATCGTCATTTGACGTAGCGTGCTATATATTGACTCATTTAATCAAAATATTTATTAATTTTCGTTATTTTTGGCATTACTACTATAATGTGGTTTGAATTTAGTCTAAAACAACTTTTATATATAAATGATTTTATACAGACTTTTAATGCTATGCTGGTTGGTTAGTGTCGATTTTTTAGCCGAATGTTTCACAAGGCTTATTAGGGTTTACTGCTATTCTACATGTAAAATCATTAAGAAATGCGATATATGGAGGATAAAACTTGAAGGAAATTCGAATACACGGACGCGGCGGTCAGGGTTCCGTCACCGCGGCAGAGCTGATAGCTGTCGCGGCATTCGAGGACGGTAAATGGAGCCAGGCCTTCCCTTACTTCGGCACTGAGAGGAGGGGTGCTCCCGTGACTGCGTTCGCAAGAATATCCGATTCACAGATTCGGATAAGAAGCCAGATCTATCAGCCGGACTATGTTATCGTGCAGGATCCGTCCCTCATACACTCGGTAGATGTGGCGAGCGGCATTAAGGACGACGGGCTCATTTTAATTAACTCTGATAAGAAACCATCTGAGATAGGCATCAACACGAAGGCGAAGATCAAGACGATAGACGCGACCTCTCTCGCTCTGGAGGTCATAGGCCTCCCGATAGTTAACACTGCCTTGCTCGGCGCTTTTGCCGGCGCGACGGGAATGATCAGGCTGGAGTCCGTGAACAAGGCGATCAAGGCCAGATTCCCCGGAAAGGTCGGAGATAAGAACGTAGAGGCCGTAAAGAGGGCCTTTGAGCTAATGGCTCGCTAGGGTGAGGATCATGGCTGACAATAAACAAAGACTTACTATAGGCCTGGTGGCAAAGCCCGGCAGCACGCTACAGTACCACACTGGCGGCTGGAGGACATACCGGCCGGTTATTGACCATGAGAAGTGCATAGGCTGCAAGAGATGCGCAGACTCTTGCATGGAAGGCGCACCGTTCGAATGCGCGCACGACGGCAAAAAGAAAAAGTTCTGTGTAAATTATGATTATTGTAAGGGCTGCGGCGTTTGCGCCTACGAGTGCCCGGTAGACGCTATTGAAATGGTAGTGGAGGAGAAATAATGGCAAAGATGGCAGTCATTGAGGGCTCACATGCAATAGCCGAAGCAGCTAAGGTATGCAGGCCGGCGGTAGTATCAGCTTATCCCATAACCCCGCAGACTCACATCGTCGAGGACATCTCACAGATGATCGCGGACGGGGAGCTAATGAACTGCGAATACGTTCGTACGGAGAGCGAATTTTCGGCAGCGTCCGTAATACTGGGTGCGGCAGCGGCCGGTACAAGGGTATTCAGCGCAACGTCATCCCAGGGCGCTGTCCTGATGTACGAGGTGCTCTTCAGTATGGCAGGCATGAGGCTCCCGGGCGTGCTCGCTATGGCGAACAGGTCAGTATCATCACCCTTATCGATATGGAACGACCACCAGGACGCGATCTCAGCCAGGGATAACGGCTGGATACAGCTCTGGGCCGAGGACAACCAGGAAGCCGCCGACATGATCGTGCAGGCATTCAAGATCGGGGAAGATCGCAGGATCCTGCTGCCGGTCATGGTCAATCTGGATGGTTTCCTTATTACGCACACATATGAGCCGGTAGAGATTCTCGACCAGAATATGGTGGACGAGTTCCTGCCTCCGTATGAGCCGCTATACAAGCTTGACCCGAAAGACCCGGTAACAATGGGTGCACTGGCCCAGCCGGAGTATTATACTGAGGCCAGGTACATGATACACTATGCACAGCTCTGTGCAAAAGATGTCATAGAAGAGGTTGCCGAAGAGTTCGGTAAGAAATTCGGCAGGTATAAGGGAGGCCTAATCGATACCTACAAGATGGAAGGGGCCGAGGTCGTCCTGATATCAATGGGCTCAGTAATAGGGACCATGAAGGATGCAGTCGATGAGATGAGGGCAGAAGGGATCCCGGTCGGCATAGTCAAGATAAGGTCTTACAGGCCGTTCCCGGTAGAGGCCCTTCGCGAAGCGTTGAAGGGTGCCAAAGTCGTCTGCGTTCTCGATAAGAACATCTCAATGGGCATGGAAGGCGCCGTCTTCACGGACCTTAAAGCGGCACTATACAACGTAAAGGGATCTCCGGACATACTCGGGTTCATAATAGGGCTCGGAGGCCGTGACATCACTATAACTGACATCAAGAATCTCACGAACAAGGGATTCGCAAAGATGCGCGGCGAGAAGGTATCGGAGATGGAATGGTATAAACTTGATGTTGATATCCTCCCGGAGGGGATATAAATGGCGGCACTAGAAGACCTATTTGCTTCGGGCCACAGGGCATGCGCAGGCTGCGGCTGCTCGCTTTTCCTTAAGACGCTGCTCAATGTGACCGGCCCCAATGTAATCATTACCGAGGCCACGGGGTGTATGGAGGTCATATCGACGCCTTACCCTGAAAGCGCATGGAAGGTGCCCTGGATACACTCGCTTTTCGAGAACGCGGCACCTGTAGCAGCCGGCATAGAGGCGGCCCTTAAGGCGACAGGAAGAAAGAATGATACAAAGGTAATAGCCATTGGCGGTGACGGTGCTACAATAGACATCGGCTTCGGCAACCTGTCAGGCGTGATGGAGAGGGGCCATGATATTCTCTACATCTGCTACGACAATGAGGCATACATGAATACCGGCATACAGCGCAGCGGCTCTACGCCATATGACGCGTCCACGACCACGACGCCTGCCGGTAAAGTATCTTTCGGCAATCAGAGCCAGAAGAAGAACGCTCCCGCAATAATGGCCGCTCACGGCATACCGTATGTGGCTACAACGTCTATGGGATACCCGGCCGACTTTGCCAAGAAGGTAAGAAAAGCTTTATCCATCGAGGGCCCGAAGTATATACAGGTACATGCCACATGCACGCCCGGATGGGGTATTGACAGCGCCTTATCCATAGAGATCTTAAGGCTTGCCGTAGAGACTGCAATGTACCCGCTTTACGAGTATGAGAACGGCGAGGTCACCAGCGTCAAGAAGATCAAGGGCAGGAAACCGGTCCGCGAGTACCTCGAAAAACAGAAGAGGTTTTCACATCTGTTCAAGATGCCTAACGGTGATAAGGAGATCGAAAAGATACAGCAGATCGCCGACCTTAACGCAAAGCACTTTGGCCTTGACGTGGTGGAAAAGGCTAAACCCAAAGAAGCAAAGGCGGAGTAAACCAATGTATGTAGGAAGGTTCGTTATAATCGGGAAAACGAACGGAAAGCTCTGGGCAGGATACAGGGTATCCTCCCGCTCATTTCCGAACCGCTATGCGGTCAGGTCCAATGATATGACGGTCGCTATAATGCCAAGGGATGTTAAAGACCTGGAGAAAAGCCCGTACATATCATATAATACCATTAAGATCCTGCCGACCGCGGCGGTAGTCACCAACGGGTCCCATACGGATCCCATTGTTGAAAAGATCGCGATGGGCTATCCCGCGAGGGACGCACTGGCACTGACATTGCTGGCCATGGACTATGAAAAAGATGCTCTTAACACTCCACGTATCGCAGCAGTAGTTACCAAAGACTCTGGATTTTTGGGCATCGTGACCAAGGATGGCATCAGCGTTAGTGAATTGCCGCTACAGGATGGCGATTGCTATATGGTCGCTACCTACGAGAAGACAACGTTTTCTAAGGTGACCCTGGAAGCCACGTCAGCAGACGACCTTGCCAGGAAGATGTACGACCTTACCTTTGAGAAGCCGGTATGCTCTGCAGCAGCATACCAGAAAGACGGCGGATTCGAGCTCGGAACTTATAATGGGCCTCAGTGAAGGTCCATTACTTCTTTATTTTTAAAATATCCTTAAAGGATAGCTTTCACAAATCACTTTAATGGCTCTTTTAATGTTTTAACAGGCTCTGTTCCTTATCGCCATACAATTTATGCCATAATCTAAAAAGCTCCAGGTTTTCATCCCTCAAAAAATCACCGATGATATTCACGTACATAGCGCTCCTCTTTTTCATTTCCTCGTTCGAGATCTCTATTACGTCAAAACCATAATCGATGCCATCCCTTATACGGGCGCCGTGTACGATCTTTGATATACTGGCAAGATAGCATGCGGTGAAGCACATCGTGCACGGCTCGCAGGTACAGTATATCGTACAACCCGAAAGGTCGGTCGTGCCCAGTCTTTTACAGGCCTCGCGTATAGCATTGATCTCGGCATGGGATGTGATGTCCGTATCCCTGACTATCATGTTATGTTCGCAGCTTATTATCTTCCCGTCTTTAACGATACATGCCCCGAACGGGTTCTGGCCTTCCATGATGCCTTCTTTAGCTTTTTCTATGGCGATCCGCATGAAGGACTCGTCATCCATGAATGACACCTTTAATTAAAAATAATATTTATTTGGATTATTTTAAAATTATTTCAAACAATAAATGAAAAAATCACTGGCCCCAGAAGGAGCCGGTTGAATAATAAGCCCATCTTATTTAATTAAAAACTGATATCTTATTTATTAAGTAATACTTATCATTCCCTGCCGTGAACATCTCAATCCTGTACTTTTCAAGCACGGAATATGTCTTTCGCGGTGTGCAAACATCATAGGCCTTATCACAGTCCAGCCCGCCGCAAGCCATGTTTTTACAGCATCTTTCTTCCGGATCTTGAGAGCCGCATTTTTCCAGCTTTTCATTCAGCATTGTCACGACGCCCAGGAACTTGTCTAAAGCCTCCGGGTTCGAGACCTTCATATCCTTTGACTTGAGTTCTTTGATGGTACGGTCAATGAGTTCCAGTATGGCATAAGAGTTTGTGAGCCTGTTACAGAACGATAGCTCGTTATTCTCTATGTAAATTTTTTTTAACCTTTCGTATTGCACTTCGATGCGACTGAATTGCTCCTCACAATCCATAAAATCCCTCAGTTGTGCGATTAGATACAAATTACAAATACTTTGTCAATAATTGCTGTTTTTAACATTAATTTGTAGCTAAACCATTATTGAACGAGTCTTAATTACCAAATCTTATACTGTTATTATATAGCCTGTTACTAACAAAAAGATTGTATAGCAATATCTTTTTAGAGTAAAAAATTAATATAACAACATATATTATATTTTAAAATAATTTATTATTAAGTTATGAGTAATGGCGGATATATTAGGCTATATAAACAGTTTGAGGATATATTTGAACACTCCGCAGGACCTGTTTTTATATTCAATGAACTCGAAGAGCTTGTTTATCATAACCTGAGCGGTAAGTCTCTTCTTGATACATCGGGCAAAATAAAGCCTGTATTTGCTGAGATCATCGATGTTGAAAATAAAAGTTTAAAGGAGATAGTTGAAAATTTAAGATCGGGATACATGGCAAATCCAGTAGAAAGCAATGTCATGACACCTACCGGCATTTCTAATTACTATATGGACATATGGCCGGCAAAATATGGCCGCGAGACATTTTACGTATGTTATCTAAATGCAAGCCGGAAAGAATGTCCCGATGTCATTAGCCGTGCCTGTGAGTCATTTTATAACGAGTCGAGCGACGCGATGCTTATCATAGACTGTGAGAATTACACTTTCATCAATGTAAATAAGCGGGTCGAAGATCTCTGCGGCCATCCTTCGGGAGACCTTAAAGGCAAAAGCATGGAATCCCTTTATCCCCCCGATGATACGGAAAAATTAATACAGACGTTCAAGAGGCTCATCGAAAGCGGGGGATCGGGCAGAGACCGCGTATATATGAAGATCAATAAAGGTAAAGTAAAGCTCGTCGAGATAACCTCAAAGAAGATGTCGTTAAACGGCAGGGATGTCATCATTGCGCTGGTGACCGATATCTCCGAGCTGGAGAATGCCGCGGTAATAATAAAGCGAAGGAACAACGAGCTATCGGCGCTTAACGACATCAGCGCGACGATCAACAGCACTCTTGACCTTGATGTTGTCCTTGAAAGCTCATTGAACCGGTCATGCGAAGTGACCGGCATGCAGGGCGGATGCATCTATCTGCTGGATAAAGATACAGGGAAGTTCACTCCCTCATCCTGCATGAATATGGATATTTCGATACTGTTGCCTATAGATGAGATCGATATGTTAAAATGTATCGATAAACCGGCCTTAAGGGGCGGCTCTCCCGTAGTGGTGGATACATCAGAGTATTCCGGGGAGGCTTGCAGATCACTTCTGGAGGCCGGCATAAGAACGGTCATATATGTGCCTATCATATTCCAGGGCCAGCTGCTTGGGATCATGAACCTTGCCGAAAAAAGTGTCCGTCACTTTACCGAAGAAGACCTTACGTTCTTTACAAGTATCGCGAACACAATAGGGATAGCCATTAACAATGCCCGGTATGTAAAAGATGTCAGTTCCCAGGCAAAGAAGTTTTCATTGTTATTCAAGACGACGGGTATACTGACTTCCACGCTGGACCTTGAAGAGGTGCTTGAGCTTTTTGCCAAAAACGCCGCGGAAGTGGCCGGAACGGAGACATGTGCCGTATATTTCCTGGATAAAAAAAGAAATCGACTTAATATTAAAGCGGTATACGGGACAGGCCCGGAAGAAGTTGGCGAGCTGCTTGAAAATGCCCTTTTATCCTCGGGGATCATATCCGATGTCATTGAAACAAAATCCTCAAAGGTAGTAGAGGACACATCTGCGGATCCGGAGCTATCCCATGTTTTCCTCGATAAATACGATATTCGCTCGTTCTTATGCACGCCGCTGGTATACCACAAGGATGTCACCGGGGTCATACTACTTTTTACAAGGGGTAAACAACAGGAATTTTCTTCAGGCGCCATCGACGTCATCGAAAACCTTGCCGACCAGGCTGCACAGGCTATAGAGAACGCAAAGCTTGTGGACGACCTCCGTAAGCGTAACGATGAGCTAAGGCGCGTTTTCGACATTCAGAGAAAAATAACACAGAGCATCAACATCGGGGATACGCTGAATGTCATAGTTGAAAATGTCCCTTACCTGATAAAGCTTCCTTACTGTGTCATATTCCTCATAGATGAGGAACATCAGGAGATAACCTCGGTCAAGGCGACAAAAGCGGTTGAAATGAAACATGGCAAGCTAAAGTTCAGGATGGACGAGCTTGTCGCATCCCGGATCGCCATGGACGAAATGAGGCCGCTGGTGATCGAGAACGCCCGTGATTTCCCTAAGATCGCCCGGCCGATAGTTGATCTTCTCGATATGAAATCAACAATAATCCTGCCTCTCATAGCCCGTGGGAAGAAGCTTGGCGTAATGTGGCTATACACAGATGAAAAGCCCGTAATATTCGAGGATGAGGATGTGAGGCGTGCTATAGCGCTATCGGACCAGGCAGCTGTATCCATCGATAACGCCAGGCTGTTCAGAGAACTGTCAAGCGCAAATGACCAGCTTGAGAGCTCTTACGAAAAACTGAAAGACCTTGATAAAATGAAAATGGAATTCTTCACATTGATATCCCATGAGCTCAGGACACCTTTGACGACGATAAAAGGGTTTACGGAGCTGCTGCATGATGGTCTCCTCGGCCCTATAAACGAGAAGCAGCGTGATAAGCTGGATAAGATAAAGCATAACGTAGACAAGCTAAGCGATGTTGTGACCAGCCTGTCGGATCTTTCAAGCATCACGTCAAAGAAGTATTCCATAACAATGCTCCCGATGGCGCTGGATGAACTTATACGCGAGGTCGTGAGAAGCATTTCATTCCTGGTAGAAGAGAAAAAGATCAAACTTTCGGTTGACGTGCCCGTGAACCTCCCGTTGATAAATGCGGACAGGGAAAAGATCCAGCAGGTATTGCTCAATATAATCAACAACGCGATAAAGTATACGCCTCCCGGGGGAGAGATCGCGATCAAGGCCGAGGACAGGGAGAACGACATCCTTGTCTCGATACGTGATACGGGCATTGGGATACCTAAAAGCGATCTTGAGAAGATATTTACCGGATTCTATCATTCCGGATATAAATTATCTTATGAATATAAGGGAATGGGCCTCGGGCTCGCGCTCTCCAAAGGGATAATCGAGAGCCATGGGGGCAGGATATGGGCGGAAAGCGAGCTCGGAAAGTGGAGCACGTTCTATTTCACCCTGCCGAAATATGTGACGCCGATAGAGGAAAAATACCAGCTATCGGAGGCCAGATAACCTGTATTATCGTCATTGATATGTTTGAACGTTGTTCATAAGCGCGATCTATCCGGTCCATATGATACTTTGCAATGCTTAATTTTAATAACTTCCAGGGGTAACATATTTTCGATGGCAGAGCGTTGCACAGTTGATCTTGACCGATATAAGGCCGTACTTTTTGACATGGATGGAGTAATCACAAAAACAATGCCGCTGCACTATGAATCCTGGAAGGAGGCATTCGGCATGTATGGCGTGAAAGTGGAAAAGATCGATGTCTATAAGCGGGAAGGAGAGACATCGACACAGATGGCAAAGGAGATCTCGGATGAAAAGAACGCCGGACTAAGCCCTGAGGAATTGGACGCGATACGTGAAGAAAAAGGAAGGCTCTTCAACGAGAGGGCATCAATGCATGCCGAAGCTTTTCCGGGGGTGTCGGATACTCTTAAGATGCTGCGTGAAAAAGGAGTGAAGCTTGCGCTGGTCACCGGCAGTAGAAAGGATTCCTTAAAGAGCATAATGTCCCGGGTAGGCCTGGAGCACAGCTTTGACGTAATTGTCACCGGAGATGATGTCAAGAACGGAAAGCCTAACCCCGAGCCGTTCCAGAAGGCGATGGAAAAGCTGGGGGTGGATAAGAGCCATTGTGTCGTCGTGGAGAACGCTCCGCTTGGTATAAAGTCGGCAAAGGCGGCAGGCGTGGACTATGTCATCGCCGTAATGACCTCTCTGGATGAAAGCTACCTGAAGGAAGCTGATGACATCATGCCTTCGTTCGCCGACCTGGAAAAATGCCTGGCAAGACGTTATGAAAAACCGAAGCGCATCAGTGAGAATTAAGGATTTAATTTTAAATTTTATTGCTGTGTCATACAAATTTGCGCGTGATCCGGTATCATGCCCGCGTATAAAAATCAGGGGCTAAAGTTACTCCCCCGCTCATAATAATCTATCATAAAGGACAATTACCATATGGGATATTAGAACAGGTTCTTTAGCTCCGGGTATTTTGCCACATATGTCTCCCTGAACTTTTGCGCTTCCTCGCGCTTGTCATCCATGTTCATCGTCTGGTACGAATGCCAGAAGGAGAACTTTATACCGATCCAGTATCCGATCTTTTCGGAGTAGGTCATACAAGCGTTGAATAGCTGTAAAGCCCGGATATAATCTTTTTTATAACTGTACACAAGCCCCATGTTGCCAAGCTGGTTGGCTATCCCTTCGCTGTCATTGATGCGGACGCACATCTTTATCGTCTTCTTATAATACTCCATGGCCTTACTGTAGTCGCCTTTTATCCGGGACACTATCCCCATATAGTTATTCGAGACAAGCCTGCACTGATGTATGTGCTTTCCCCTTAGCTTGCCGGCAAGATTTTCCATGGCGTCAAATTCTTCTTCCGCCCGGTACACGTCCCCTAAGTTTACCGCACAGGACCCTATGTTGTTATGTATCGTGACTAAGTCTATGGGCTCCGTAACGTTTTTTAGCGATACCTCAAAGCTTTCTATAGCTTTTGCATAGTCCTTTTTCTCGAAGTATACGACACCAGTATAAAATGAAATAAGCGCCTTCAGCCTGCCGTCCTTAACCAGGCCGGAGCCTTCGGACAGGGATGTTATGGCTTTGTCATAGTCACATTGCTTTATGGAGATGCATCCCTGTAGTATCCTGACGTATGCTTTTTTATCCGTATCGGTCGTTCTGGTAAGGGCGTTCTTTGCGTGCAGAGACGCGAGGTCTAGCCTGCTGGTGAGCAGGTAGTTCAAAGCAAGGATCGCATTATACATATAGAGCAAATGATCGCTGGCGCAGGACGGTCTAAGTGATGCCAGGTAAGATACGAGCTTTTCCGACGGGTCTATGTTATAGAGTATTATGCCTATGGACACCATAAGGTCGTCTTTTTGAGGGCTTCTGTCCTTGCTACCCTGCTCTACATTCCTGACTATCCGGTATAGCCTCATCACCTCTTCGTATTTTTTACGCCTGTCCAAAAACCTTAGATATCCCGGCGCGCCCATCATCTTGTCTATTAGCTCGATCGTCCTGCTCGCGTCACGATCCGATATCAATTTTATTGCGTTAAAGTGGCTGACGAGATCCGTCATATACTCCGATAGCTCTATCTGGGCCGGCATCTTGGAGATCTCGTTAAGGTCAAGCTCTCCGAAATCTCTACACGGGAACACACGAAGCTCCATAATGCTGTCGTTAAGGTCATGGACTTCTCTGCCGGCCGTCGAAAAAGTGTCCATCGTATGCTTTACTATATCATTTAGAGACGAGCTCAGGCTCTCGATCAATTTGTTGAAGCAGCAATCGAAATCCTCAAAATCCGGGACTATTTCCGGCGACGATCTTTTGTAGGTCTCGTAAAGGTCGGCTTCCAGCGCGACCCTGAAGCTTCTTGTACCTGTCATTGAAAAATCATGGGGCTCATACTTGTCTATTACCTCGGATAGCTTTCCTATGTCCCTGTCATTCAAAACGTCTTTAAAGCTTACCTCAATGGACTTTCTGATCAGGGTGCTTATGTCCTCATCGGTCATCCTGTTGATCTTTTCATTGATCTCCCCCTGGCTTTCCGGGTCCATATGGCCGAATAGCTGTGTCAGCAAGTATCGAGACGGCATAAAACCTCCTGAACATAGACCTGCAATTAATATAATAATTTTATTATATAGTTACCTTTGTCGCATAGATAACGAAAGTGACAAATCGTGTGCATAAAGAATGACAAAAGAAATTATTAAAAAGATAAAAAGTTCGATAAGGTGTTTTTATTTTATATTTTGCCACACATATCATCCGCTCATACCCTGTCCGGGCCTATCCTCCCGCTCATGATCATATGGTCGACGAGCACCAGGCTTATCATCGACTCTACGACCGGTACGATGCGGGGAACTATTGAGGGATCGTGCCGCCCTTTTATCTCAATGACGGATTCTTTTTTCGTGACAATATTGACCGTGTTCTGAGGCTTTGATACTGAAGGAGTCGGCTTCACTGCCACAGTGCAAACCACGGGCATGCCCGAGCTTATTCCTCCTACGATGCCGCCGGCATAGTTGGTCCTGGTCTTGATGACACCTTCATCAAGGTAATACTCGTCGTTCATGACGCTGCCCCTGAGCCTGGCGGACTCGAAGCCAAGCCCTATCTCTACGCCTTTTACGGCACCTATGCCCATAAGCGCTGATGCGAGGTCTGCATCCAGTTTTCCGAATACGGGGGCTCCAAGGCCTGCAGGGACTCCCAGCGCGATAGCTTCCACCGTGCCGCCTAAGCTGTCTCCCTCGCTCTTTGCAGCTATTATGGCCTCCTCCATTTTTTTGGCCGCGGAAAGATCGGCGCATCTGACCGGATTAGTATAAGTGTTGTTGATGACATCGTCAAGGCCCATATCTGTTGCAATGACGTCATAGATTGAAGTCACATGGGCATATACACGGATGCCTTTCATGTCAAGAAGCTTCTTCGCCACCGCTCCGGCCGCAACGCGGCAGACTGTCTCCCTTCCCGAAGACCTGCCGCCTCCTCTGTGGTCCCTGAAACCAAACTTTTCCATATAGCCAAGGTCAGCATGGCCGGGCCTTATTAAGTCTTTAATAGCGTCATACGAGGATGAGTCTACGTCTTTATTCCGGACTATCATGGCTATCGGCATGCCAGTCGTCCTGCCTTCAAACACTCCTGACAGTATCTCCACCCGGTCAGCCTCAGACCTTTTTGTGGTCAGCTCGCTCTGCCCCGGACGGCGCTTATCAAGCTCCGGCTGTATATCCGATTCGCTCAGTAAAAGCCCTGCAGGGCATCCGTCTATCACCAATCCGAGGGCGGGCCCGTGGCTTTCTCCAAATGTCGTTACTCGAAAGCACCTGCCAAAAGTGTTGCCGAACATTAAAACTCCACCTTAGCACCAAGCTTTTTTAAATCGTCAAAGAAGCCAGGATATGAAATGTTGATGGCATCCGCGTCAGTTATGGTAGTGGTCCCGGTTGCGACAAGGCCGGCTATCGCCAGCGACATGACTATCCTGTGATCATCGTATCCTTCCACGTGCGCACCTCTCATCATGCCTCCCTTGATGACAAGCCCGTCCGGTTTCTCGATTATGTCCACGCCCATCTCTTTCAGCTCGTTAGCCATCGCCTTCAGCCTGTCCGTTTCTTTGAACCTTACGTGCTCGGCGTTGACTATCCTTGTAGTTCCCTTTGCGCAGGCTCCCAGGACAGCTAATGTCGGGACCAGGTCAGGAGTAGCGCTCGCGTCTATCTCGATACCGTGAAGTTCACCGCCTTCGACAGTGACGCTCCCTTTTTCGGTATCCCAGTATACGTTGGCGCCCATGTCCAGCAAGTATTCCAGTATCGCCGAATCTCCCTGTTTTGACTCGAACAGGTTATTGACGGTCACCTTCGTGCCTGTAATGGCCGCTGCCGCGACCATATACGATGCCGATGAAAAATCCCCCGGTATGCGATATGACCTGAGATCATATTCCTGTTCGGTCGGGATCACGAACTCCTTGAAATTTGTGGCGACCTGTGCCCCGGCCTTCTCCAGCATCTCGAGCGTGACCTCGATATACGGGCGGGACTTAAGCTCGCCCTCGATCTCTATCCTTGTCTCGTTCTTTGCGAACGGGCATGAGATAAGGAGCGAAGATATGAACTGTGAGCTGATCCCCCCGTCTATGGAGATCTTCCCGCCTTCCATAACACCATGCACTACTATGGGCGCGGTGCCGGTGCCTCTGGTCGAATAGCAAACAGCGCCGAGGTCGTTTAAGGCTTTTATCAAAGGCTTGTTAGGTCTTTTTCTCAGGGACTCGTCCCCGGTGAAGACCGTAGCACCATCGGCAAGCGCCGCCATGGACATGCACAGCCTTAAGGTCGTGCCGCTATTCTTTGCATCTATCACGTTATCCGGCACTTTTGGCTTTCCTATGACGCCCGCTATCTCTATTTCCTCGCCCTCTACTTTTATCTCGGCACCCAGCGCCCTGCATGCGTCCACGGTCGCGAGAGTGTCCGCTGATAGCAGCGGCTTCTGTATCTTTGAGTATTTGCCAAGGCTTCCGATTACGATAGCCCTATGAGTATAACTTTTCGACGGAGGGGCTTCGACACTGCCCCATACTTCGGACTTGCTGACCTTCGCGTTCATCCTGTCATAATATGATATTATTTAATATAAAGCTAAACCACATCTGTGTCAGAAGTCAGATGTTACTTATCTTATTTGTCTTAATTTTATATGCTGCGTCGACAGATACTCATACATGTACCCCCCCGAACCTGAGGATGTCCGCGAGATGTATCTCAGCATAATATTCGATGCAGAAGAGCTGGAGGTCATAAAACTTGCCTGCACAATGCAGTCCTCCCGGGAGGATGAGCTTGTAGATGATGCCGCAGGGATCGGGATGGACGAGATGATCGAACAGGCTGCAAAAGCCAATGAAATGTATCTTATCAGCGAAACGATCGTGTTCATGAGGCCCGGCCAGGAGACTTTAATGCGGTCGGAAGATCTTTTACTGATTAAAAATAGCCTTAAGAACTACCGGGGTCATGCAAGTGAAGGGCTGTCTGCTCCGCTTGAGAGCGCAATAGCTAAAATCGACTTAAAGATCAAAGTATAAGGTTAGCATTTTTAATCTGTCTGCGAAACAGCCAAAACACTCTGTTTTTCACCACTAAGCGCACAAGGGGCTCCAGGGTACACAAAGGACTTCTTTTAGAATGTTAGCATATTTTAAAAAAGATTTGTGGTCCTTCGAGCCCTTCGTGCGCTCCCATGAAAAACTTTTAGATGGTCTCTTTAAAAATGGGCATATAACATCTGTTCTGTGATTGAGTTCTGGCGTTGTGCCTGTCGGATGGCAGGTAGACACATAACCTCACAGAAACACAGAAACACAAAATTTTTTTATATGATTTTTTAAGGGCTCAAAGACCCCAAAATCTTACTCACAAAAACCACAAATGCTCCAGTATCACCGTCAACGCACCAAAGTATCAAATGCCCGGCTTAATGCTCGAAATGCTCTAATCCACTAACGCTAAAACAAGACCCGAACATTCTCCAAGGCACTAAAGTTTAATATCCCGGTTTGTGTACTCCTGATCCCATCAAGGATCATATCGATCATGTAAGCGTCAACCGTGCAATTAGACCTTCGTGCCCCTTGGAGAATGTTCGGGTCTTGTTTTAGCGTTGGTGACTTAGAGAGGTTGGTGCGTTGGGCCGAGCGTTAGAGGTGTTAGAGCGTTGACGGTGATACTAGAGCCTTTGTGATTTGGTGAGTGAGTTTTTGGGGCTTTTTGAGCCCTTAAAAAATCATATAAAAAAATTTTGTGTTTCCGTGTTTCTGTGAAATTACGTGTCTACCTGCCATCCGACAGGCATAACCATAAAAAACTTCATCTCAAAGACCGGGTAAGTACGACACGTTCTTTCATTCTTAAAACCTGAGCAAGACCCCGCTCATCAAAAATTTCGTGGTGAAAAATAGTGTGACTTTGTGGTGAGAAAAATAAGAATGGCGAGGTTTTGTCACCCCGCGGCTATCTTTATCTTGGCAGGAAGGCTATGACCTCGAATGCGATAAGCAATATGATGATTATCTCCGTTATCAGTGCCATCTTGCTATAGGATATCTCCTGCGATGTCGAATACAGGTCATCCAGCGCATCTATCTTATGCGTGACTATGTTCTCGTATTCTTTGACCTTCAGGAGCTTTAGCATATGCTCGTACGTGCTCTGGTAATACCAGTCAGACGTGACCTTTAGCGGGTTCATCAGGTCTTCCAGGTTATCAAGGATCTCCAGCTTGAACTCGCTCACCTTTAGCAGCGAACGCTCGAGACGCCTTGGCGCCTGTGTGAATATAGTGGACTTCTGGGCGGTCTTGATCGCCTTGAAGGCCTGCGATATCTCAAAGTCTATCTTCCAGTCGTATATGTGGTAAAGGAACGAAAGAGCTAGAGACAGCTCAAGATAGTGCCTCATATCGGTGAAATAGTCATCGCATCCCTTTACAAAGGCCGCTTCATATGATACCAGGAACAGGTCCTCATCATAATACGAAATGTCATGCGACAGCTTATCCGTGATCTCTTTCACATGTAGCGTCCTCGGCGTTGACTCGCCAGACAGGAAGCGCGTTATCTCCGCACCATACTCAGTCTTCAGTTTTACCTGGTCAATATCCGGGGAGTATTTTTCCAGCCGCAGCATGCTGAACTTTTTTGTAGGGTTATAGTAGGATTTGGATTTCGAGACAGGCTTTAAAAGCTCCCTTATCTCATTCATCTTCCTGTTCATGAAAGAGTTCAGGTCTAACCCGTCTACGAAGATGCCCTGGACATGCGATGCCAGTATCACGTCCTGGACTAGCATACCCTCCGGTATCTCGAACTCTATCCTTATGATCCCCACGCCCATCGCGAACATGTCCGCATATGCGTGGACGTTACATATCTTATTCTTGTCCTCGGACACGATAAGTCCGGTAAGCGTCCCGAAGCTCACCTCTATGGGCTTACTGTATTCGGGACCGGCCTGTATTTTTAAAACACTCGAAAGAGTCTGTTTTTCTACCTCTCCGCCAAAATCGAAAGAGGCCAAAATTATTAGCTTACCCTTGAGTATCTTTAAGCTCTCATTAGGTTGGGCCACAAATATCAATCTTCCTTAATAATTATAAGCTTAAATAATATCGGTATATTATCGTAAATAGCTTTTGTTATTATCCTATTTTTTAAAATACCCCCGCATCGACCTTTTTGTGTTTTCATGCGATCTAATGTATGGGCATGATCGCGGACATATGACGTGAAATTTCGTTGTGAACTAAGAATAACTTTTAATCTGATTAGCACCTATCTCCTCCGCAGGCGAGATCAGGATGTTACCTATCACAGATAATCACATGCATATCAACCTGGTGTCCGGTAGGGGCATGGAAGCCATAAAAGAGTTCAAGAACGTCGGAGGAACTCATGTCCTCATTGTCTCTTTACCCGCATCGGAGCTTGGATTCACCATAAAGAGCTCTGAAGACTACCACAGAGTATACGGACTGACACTGGACGCGGTCAAACAGGCGAACGAGTTCGTCAAGGCATATGCAGTCGTCGGCGTGCACCCCGCAGAGTTTATTGGCATGTGCGGTCCATATGGCATGGATAAGGCATATGAGATAGTAAAGGAAGGCCTTGAGATGGCCGCCAAATACGTGGCCGAAGGAAAGGCCATAGCCATTAAATCAGGCAGGCCGCATTACCCGGTGACCCCTGAACAATGGGAAGCTTCCAACGCTCTTATGAGCTATGCCATGCAGCTCTGCAAAGAACAGGGCTGTGCGATACAGCTTCATACTGAAAGCGAAGAAGGCACTATGGAAAGCATCTCCGGGATCGCCAGAAACGTGGGGATGCAGCCATACAAGGTCATCAAGCATTTCTCTCCGCCGCTGGTAAAACATTGTGAAAACCTTCATGTCTTTCCTTCCGTCATAGCGACAAAAGGCGCTCTGGAAGAAGCTTTATCGCAGGGGACCCGGTTCATGCTCGAGACCGATTATTGTGACGACGCGAACAGGCCCGGAGCCGTACTTGGACCTAAGACCGTGCCACGCAAGACAAAAGACGCGATAAGGAATGGCGTTCCGGAAGAGGTCTTCTACAGGATACACAAGGACAATCCCGAAAGGTCGTATGACATAAAGATCGAAGTTTAAGGCAGGAATAGCTTTCGAGAACTTAATGCTCTGTCCTTTAAGTTCTTTTATACATATCCGTTCATCTTTTATCAAGCCCATCACAAAGGCAACAAAGGTCCACTATTTTTCACCACGAAATCTTTGATGAGCGGGTTCTTGCTCAGGTTTTAAGAATGAAAGAACATGTCGTACTTACCCGGTCTTTGAGATGAAGTTTTTTATGGTTATGCCTGTCGGATGGCAGGTAGACACGTAACCTCACAGAAACACAGAAACACAAAAAATTTTTTATATGATTTTTTAAGGGCTCAAAGACCCCAAAATCTTACTCACCAAATCACGAAGGGCTCCAGTATCACCGTCAACGCTCTAACACCTCTAACGCTCGGCTCAACGCACTAACCTCTCTAAGTCACCAACGCTAAAACAAGACCCGAATATTCTCCAAGGGCACGAAGGTTTAATTGCACGGTTGACGCTTACATGATCGATATAATCCTTGATGGGATCAGGGATACACAAACCGCGGTTTTAAACCTTCGTGCCCTTGGAGAATGTTCGGGTCTTGTTTTAGCGTTAGTGGATTAGAGCGCTTCGAGCATTAAGCCGTGCATTTGAGACTTTAGCGCGTTGACGGTGATACTAGAGCCTTTGTGATTTCGTGAGCATTTTTTGTGATTTAGAGACCTTAAAAAATCATATAAAAAAATTTGTGGTTCCGTGTTTCTGTGAGGTTATGTGTCCACCTGCCATCCGACAGGCACAACGCCAGAACTCAATCACAGAACAGATATAATATGTCCATTTTAAAAGAGACCATCTAAAAGTTTTTCATGGGATCGCTCTAAGGGCTCGAAGGTCCACTATTTTTCACCACGAAGCGCACGAAGGCGAAAAAGGTCCACAAATTTTTTTTTAAGAATATGATAACATTCTAAATAAGTCCTTTGTGAACCCTTGAGCCCCTTGTGCGCTTTGTGGTGGAAGCTAGTGAACAATTGTGCTCCTTTGTGGAGAAATAAAAGTATTAAAAAAGGATGGGGTTTCCTTCCCCATTTATTCTTTTGACGCGAACGCGAGGTTCCCGTCTATCTTGTTTATGCGGGCCTTAACTATATCGCCGGACCTTACGCCCGGGACGAATATGGTGAATTTATCGACCTTAGCTATACCATCGCCCTTCTTCCCTACAGCATCTATCCTGAGCTCGTAGGATTTACCCTCTTCTATCGCGGGGGCGGGCGCGGGCATGGATGACGAGCGCTGTTTCCTCTTCTGGATCGAACGCTGCGCTCCGCAGGCGTCACATTTTAGGGTCATTATACGGTCATATTTTATGAGCTTCGTGTCCGGCCTGCCGCATTCGGCGCACCTGACAAATTCCTCAAAATATGCGTTGACGACCGATGAGATCATTTCAGAGGAGAAACGCCCCTGTAGTATAAGCCTGTTACCTTCGACTTTGCCGGCGGTTCCCAGCTCTTTTAAAAGGAATTTCACAAAATGGTCAGCCTCTCTATTGAGAGTCTCCCTTATCTCCTCAAAGTTTTCCCAGATAGTCGTACGACCTTCGATGAACGTCCTCAGTTTCGGAACGACAAATCGTTCTCCGCTCGTTTCAAAATCGGGTCTCTTAGATATGGCCCTGCTTAATAATGCGTCGTATCCTTCCATTGTTTACACATCTTTTTGATATGTAGACTAATGTATATGATGGTTTAAAAGATTTTGCTTTAAAAATAAATTATAAAGGGTGTAGAACGGCTTACTTTAACAGTTCTTGACCCTTTTCGACTACGAACCTTACCGGAGTCGGTAACTTGTGGCCCGCGCGTCTTAATGCTTCCTTTGCCTTCTCAAAGTTCTGCGGGGTGGTCCATATGGTGAAGATACCCTGACCCTCGTATACTCTCGCAGCGGTTCCGATCGCCTTGCCGAATGCCCTTCTCATACCATCGGATACACGGTCTGCTCCTGCGCCGGTGGCCTGCTTGTTCTCTCTCAGGACCTGGTGCGGGTAGACCCTTACCTTGAACCTGTAGTACTGTTTTCCAATATCGCTCATGAGGTACCTGTTTGCAGATATACGTGCTGCTTCAAGTGCATCGTGCCTTATCTGGCAGGTTTCATTCACTACAAGAGTTATTGCAACGGGTAATTCTTCGGTGAGGTTTCCCATGTCGAACTGGGTGACCTTAACGCCTGGCACACCGCCCATGTATTTTCTCCTGGTATATGCCGGGCCTGAAAAGCTCTTGTACATTCTTCCTGGTTTTCTCGCCATGATCAAGTCTCCATTGTAAATATATGAGATTTAATTCTCTATCAGATATAGTGGACTTTAAGATGTCTTTAGGTATAATAAATCTTATGGCGCAAAAATAAAAATTTACATTTTTATGATGTCGCTCATTGTGGATAACATATATTTGATCTTATCGATGGTCTGTTTGTCCTGCTCCAGCTTTTCGTTGATGGAGCTTTCGAAATCCGACTGAGCGCTTTTGATGGACGCCACAAGCTGGGAAAGCTCTGTCCGGGCGATGCCGCCCGTCTCGTCGAGCCTTTTTTCCGCTTCCTCTATCTTTTTGGTAAGCTCCATGTTGCGCGCCTTAAAGGCATCTTCCTGCTCTTTGGTCGCTTTGATGAACTCTCTGTTTCGGTCCTCAAGCGTTTTCATGCTGGTTTCGACACGGCCCATGAGCTCTTTATAGCTGGAGTCGAAAGACCTTTCCCAGTCTATGATGCGGAGCATAAGTTCCGCATTTTTCTTTTCCGCTCTCTCTTCGGACTCCATAAGGCGGGCTATCCTTTCGTCAAGGGCTTTCACGGCGCTATTGGCTGCCTCCGTATGGGCTTTCAAATAAAGGCCCGTGCGAAGGAGCTTAATCTCATCCTCAGCCAGGTCCAGGTTACCCTGGTCTCCTCTCTTTTCATAGACGTTGGCTGCGGCGTGCTCGCGCTCGAGCCTGGATATGAGTTGTTTTTCCTTCCCTATGTAGCTTTCAATGTCCACGATAGGGGCCTCCTTATGTCCTTATGAGCTCGTTCATGGTCTTCATTATCTGCTTGATCTTCTCGGTGTTTTCCTTGTCCGCTTCAAGCTTCTTGTTGATAGAATCCTCGACCTCCTGCCTTGTCTTCATCAACTGTGCGAGGACCTCGTCCTTCGTTGATATCATTGAAGACACGGTAGTGTTCTTCGTCGAGTTAGCCGTATCTATGATCTCCAGTTTTGCAGAACTGATCGCCTTGAGGGAATCGTCCTTTGCGCGCGTTACGGATGCTATGACCTCGTCCCTTGTCTTGAACATCGTGTCAAGCGCCGTCTCCTTCGTATTGTTCGACGCCGCGATCACGACATCTCTGGTGTCAAGGAGTTTCCTGATGGTCTCTTCTCTTGTGCTCCTTATAGAGTCAAGCAGCTCGTCGCGCGTCTTGACCATCGACTTTTCTGCCACTACCCTTGCGTTATCCGTAGACGACAGCACTATCGACTCGGTCTGCCTGAGCGCCGTTAAAAGCTCGTCCTTGACCTTGACCATGTTATCAACGGCATCTTTCTTCTGACCCTCGACAGCACTGGAAAGGGTTTCCCTTTCCTGCCTTATGGATTCGGTGACTTCTGCCTTGACCTTTTCCATGGTCTCGACCGCATCCTCGTGTACGCGGTTCACGATATGGTCAACTTCCTCTCTTGCCTTGTTCGTGGCGGTATTAAGCTCTGAAGAGATCTCAAGCAGCTCGTTTCTGGTGTTGCTGACAGATCCGAGCACATCGTCGCGCGCGCTGAACATTGACTCGCGGGCTTTTTCGACCGTCGTGTCGATCTCATTGAGGGTCCTGCTTCTTCTGGACTCTATCTCCGCCAGTGAATTATCCGCAAGCGTCGTTATGCCTGATATAGCGGAATCTTTGATGCTTGACATGACGACAGTGATGTCCTTCTTCGTGCCCTCGACCTCTGCTATGGACTCATCCTTCAGTAATCTTACCTCTGCGACTGCCGCTTCCTTCAGCGAGCGGACCTCTGACATCGCAGAGTCCCTTATGTCTCTTATCTGAGACGTCGCTTCTCTGTTCGCTGCCTCCGCTTCGGATATTGAGGATTCCTTCAGTGAGCTTATCTCCGATATCGTGGAGTCTCTTATTTCCTTTATCCTTGTTGTGGCTTCGTTGTTCGCTGCCTCAGCTGCGGATATTGCCGAGTCTCTTATTTCCTTTATCCTGGTTGTGGCTTCGTTGTTCGCTGCCTCCGCTTCGGATATTGAGGATTCCTTCAGTGAGCTTATCTCCGATATCGTGGAGTCTCTTATTTCCTTTATCCTGGAAGTGGCTTCGTCGTTCGCAGTCCTGACTTCCGTTATGGATGAGGATTTTAACGAATTGATCTCCGATATCGCGGAGCCCTTTATCTCATTGATACTGGATGTTACTTCTCTGTTCGCTGCCTCCGCTTCGGATATTGAGGATTCCTTCAGTGAGCTTATCTCCGATATCGTGGAGCCCTTTATTTCCTTTATCCTGGTTGTGGCTTCGTCGTTCGCAGTCCTGACTTCCGTTATGGATGAGGATTTTAACGAATTGATCTCCGCTACTGTCGAATCCATTATTGCGGCGATCTGTGCGGTGGAACTCTTGTTAATATTATCGATTTCAGCGACCGCAGCAGCCTTGAGGTCATTGATAGCCTTAAGTGACTCTTCCTTTTGTGCCAGGATTCCCTTGCTGGCGTCTGCTGTCTCCGTCTGGACCGTCTTGAGCACTTCATCCCTGGTGCTCCTGAGCGAGCTTTCAACGATGTCGCGAGTGCTCTTCGATACATCTATCACGTCGTCGCGAGTTTCTCTGAGCTCGGACACGGCCTCTTTCCTGGTCCTGTCAATAACGCCCACTGCGTCCTCTTCGACGTTCCTGATAGTGTGCGTCGCTTCGGACTGTATCTCATTTATATATTCCTGGACCGAGCGCTTCATGGACTCGATGCCGCTGACAGCCTCGGTGACCGTTTCCGACACCGATCTTACCGTTTCCGATTTAACGTCGGAGACCGAATCGAGGACCTCTGACTGTGTCTGCTTCAAGACGCTGATAGTGTTGTTTTGCATGTCTTGCAGCATCTTGATCGTTTCGCGCGCATCATGGTTCTGTTCAAGGACCCTTGCCTCGACGTCGCTTATCTTCATGACAAGGTCGCTCTCGGCCTCACGCACGCGGGTTATCATCTCGACCTCGATCTTGTTCTCGAGGTTCCTCTCCATGGCGTTCAGGTTATCCTCAAGGGCCCTGAAGCGGTACTCAATATTGTTGATGTTTATGAACTCTTTACGGACCGCCGACAATCTCTCGTCGAGGTCTGCGAAAGTGCGGTTGACCTGGTCGATCTGTGCTTTCAGGTACTGTCCCGACTTTATGAGCTTTGCCTCCTGAGGCGTCACATGCTCGGCATCGCTCTTGAACTGGTCAATAAGCTTCTTTATGCTGTCAAGCTCATCCTTGTAGTCCGCGACAAAGTTCCTGATGGTCTTTATGTCTGAGGTGTATACCTGAAGCTCGTCTTTGACGCGCTGGATCTCATCGCGCGATTTCGAGAGCTCCTTGACGACCTTCATCTCTTCGGCATACTTATCCATCATTCCCTTGACGGACTTGATCTCGTTGCGGTAATCGCTGATGGTCCTGGATAATGCGGACATCTCATCAGCATTGTTATCAAAATTATCCTTTATGGATTTGATCTGATCCTCGAGCGAAGAGTATTTCTCTATCGTTCCCTTGACGGACCCGATCTCTTCACGGTAGCCGTTCAAAACATTATTGATAGCCGCTCTCTCTTCAGCTTCTTTCGCCAGGCTCATTTTAACCATGTTGAGATCTTCGAGCGACGCGTATTTTTCGAGGGTACCTTTTAAGCTATTGATCTCTTCGCCATAGCCTCCGAATATATTGGATAGACCTGATATTGCCTCAGAATTACCTGCAAGCTCTACCTTTAATGTCTTGAGGTCATCTTCCAGCGGCGAGAATTTTTCCAGGGTGCCCTTTATACCGTTTATCTCTTCTTTGTAGTTATCAAGACTGCCGGATATGCTGCTGATCTCCTCCGATCTTGATGCGAATTGGTCCTTAAGTGAACTTATCTCGCCTTCAATGGCTGAGTAATCCTTAAGTGACCTGATCTTATCCGCATATTCCTCGACGAGCCCCTTTACCGGTATGATCTCGTTCCTGTAGCCTGCCACCTCGGATATGAGCGAATCCATTCCAGAGGCGCTTTCCTTCTTACGCTCTTCTAGTTCAGCATTTGTATTCGCTATCGAGTCGGCGAGTTCCTTTATCGAGCCCTGTATCGACTTGTAGTCTACGACAGCTTCCGATAATTGTGACTTCATCGACTTTACTTCAGAATAGTATGACTCTATCTTATCCTGTAGTGCAGTGATCGCTTCCTTGTCACCCGTCAGCCCTCTTAAAGTGGATACTTCTGCGGAAAGCGACGATAATTTTTGCTGCAGCGAGTTTACATCTTCCTTATTGCCTGCAATGTCCTTCAGTGACGAAACTTCTGCAGTCAGGCCGTCGAGTTTTTCAGTGAGCCTGCTGATGTCGCTCTCGTACTCAGGCCTCTCCTTGAACTCCTTGATATCCTGCGCCTGTCTCTCTACAAGCTCCTTTATAGTATCGAGCTTTTCCGAATATGCGTTGATGTCCGACGATACTGATTCTTTTAGGCTCTTTAGCTCATGGCCGTTCTGCTCTATCCTCTGGTTATAAGAGTCCATGGCTTCCTTTAAGGACTTGAGTTCCTCCTCGTATCCGCTTATCGAAGCGCGTAAAAGTTCGGAATCCGAGCTTCCTTTAATGGATTTTATATCCTTATCTATGCTCTCGACGGTCTCGCGAAGAGAGTTGATCTTACTGTCGACTATTGAGACCTCATTCTTGGCCTCGTCTACGTCCGACTTGTAATTACCTATGAACTCGGTTATTGACTTGATAGAATTAGAATATCCATCAATGGTATTTTTGAGTAAGTAAAGGTCCCTGTCATACTTATCGCAGCTCTCTTTCACTGTGTTGAACTCAGATTTTACAGTGGTTATCAGCTGGGCGTTAGAGCTGATCTTGTTGTCAATGGACTTTACCCTGTCCTCAAAAGTGTTGTTGACGGAACTTATTTTATCGTCTATGCCCGATGTGTTGCTCTTTAAGCCTTTGACCTCGATGGCCAGCTTCTGCAGGATCTGTTTTTCCTGGGCCACATAGTTCTCAAAGTCGATGGACCTGACCTTTGACAGCTCTTCTTCCAGCCTGGCAATTACCGACTTTTGCTCCTCTATGAGCGATCTCTGCTGCGAAAGCTCTGACATGTATTTATCGAGATCTACCGAACTTGCCGCCTCCTGTGCCGGAGATTCCAGTTTCTCTATCTTTTTCGTCAGCTCGATTATTCTCTGGCCAAGCTCATCCTTCTGCTTCTGGAAATCGTCGTTCTGCCGCTTAAGGTCCTCGCGGTATTTTTCGATCTCCTTACGCTGCATCGCGGAATCGGAAGCCTGTTTATCTAACTGGGCCTTGATCTCCTTTAACATCACGGAGTCGCCCATGGGCTGTAACTGGGGTTTTACTGGCGCCTCACGCTTGTCTTCCAGTATCTTTGCCCTTTCCTTGTCAGCTTTGATAAGCTTTGCAGGGCTTTCCTTTAGCTCAAACTTCTCGGGCGGCTTTTCCGCAGGTGGGATTCTCTGGGTTGGGATTGGTGATGATTGTAAAATATTGGGCTTTAATATGGGTTTTTGAATGGGCGGTACCGCCGGCTTTAATTGCTTCTCAGGTACTTTGACCGGTGCTTTCTCTACCTTCTCTAATTTTTCGGCCGTTTCGACGACCTCTACCTTTTCTACCTTCTCTACAGGCGGCTTTTCCTGGGCAGCTTTTTCCATCTGCTCAACGGGTTTGGCCGTAGAAGGTATCTTCCCGGTAAGTATGTTGATCTTTTCTGTCTTCTCTACGGGCTTATCTGAAGTTACTTCCGGCACGGCCGGTTTCTGTGGCTTCAGTATCTTTTCTGCAGGCTTCTCCTGGGGTTTCTCAGGGACTTTCTCTTGAAGCTCTGGCTTTACAGGGGCTTCGACCTTTGCCGGTGTGTCGCTCTTCTGAAGTATGTACGCGAGCGTTTCCAGCTCTTTTTTCATCCTTTCTTCGTCTTCCTGTATTTTTGCCGTTTTTGGCTCTTCCTTCTTCTTTCTATCAAATAAACCCATTCCATTTCCCAACCTTTATTTTCTTAGTTTTGGTTAATAGTTATATATTAGTTATCGTTTTATATACAAAAATTCATTGATATATACTTTGTTATAATTACACTCGCTTCACTTTGCCTTATTTTTTATGGTGTCATTACTTTTAGTATCTATCGTAAATAAAAATAGTTGTTTTATTAAACAAGTTCTTTGTAAATGATACATGACTCTATGAACTTTTTAGCGAATGACGTGTATGACGCAGCATGAAGATGTGTGTAGGAAGCAAGGGTATTATTCTTAATAAGGCCGTCCATGCCATCCTTTATGCCGATCCCCCTGTCCATGCGGTATGCGAACTTCGCATCAAACGGCAGATCAGTTATGACCGAATGATGGAATTCATGGCCCTTGAACATGGTGCCTTCTTTCCCTATCGGGGTGTCTTTCTCAAAACGGCCCATAACATAGCTGATAGTGCGAATATGCTTCATGGAAGCTTTTCCGTCCACTGCCCCGACCATGTCGTAGCATTTACCGTCCTCGCACTCAAGCCCTCCGGTGAGGTACATCAGCCCTCCGCATTCGCCATATATGGGCATGCCTCTCTTTGACGCTTCGAGGATGGACTTTCTCATGGGCTCGTTATCCGAAAGTTCCTTCGCGAATATCTCCGGATAGCCTCCGCCGATTATCAGCCCGTCGACCTCCGGTATCTTATCGTCGTGCAGCGGGCTGAAATTAACGACCTCCGCTCCTTTGAGCCTTAAGAGGTCGATGTTATCCTTATAATAAAAGTTAAATGACTCGTCAAGCGCTACGCCCACCTTGATACCTGCATCCTTCTCCCTGGTGAAGATATCGCTTTTCGGCGACTTAAGCCTTGGCGATTCTTTGGCGATCTCGAGTATGCGGTCTATGTTCACATGATCTTTGATCACGGATTTTATCTTTGAGAGCTTCGCATCAAAGTCTTCCACCCTTGACGCACCTTCCCTGGCAGGTATCAGCCCGAGATGCCTCATGGTAAGGTTCATTGACTTGTTCCGCGGGATGGACCCAAGCACTTCGATCCCGGTATATTTCTCGATCGCGAGCTTAGCCTTTTCAGCATGCCTGTCGCTGCCGATCTTGTTAAGTATGACGCCGCGTATGTTCACGTTCTTATCGAACTCGCAGTATCCCTTCACGATGGCAGCAGTGCTCCTGGTGATGCTCTGCGCATCGACGATCATGATGACCGGGGACTTTAATATCTTGGCTATCTGTGCCGTAGACCCGACGTCCGACAGGCTTTCGAGGCCTTCGTATAATCCTCTTACGCCTTCTATGACCGCGATGTCCGAGTCCTTCGACGAGTGTTCAAAAGCCTCGATTATCGCCTTATCGGTCATTAAAAAACCGTCAAGGTTCCCGCCGATCCTGTTAGTGACAAGCGAATGATAGCTCGGGTCTATGTAATCCAGCCCCACTTTAAAAGGCTGCACTCCGTATCCCTTCTCGCAGAGTAGCGACATGATGCCTACGGAGATCGTAGTCTTTCCGGCTGAACTTCTGTCACCGGCCAGGATTATCCTTGGTGTATTGATCATATTCTGGTCAGTTTCCTTAGGTCTTCGTCATCTAATGAATCTGGAACCTTTTTATCTTTTTCCGTTAAAATCCGCCCGGCAAGCCCTCTATATATATTCGCCATCTCTGACCCCGGGCTGCCCTCGATGACGCTCCGGCCCTCTCTTTCGCAGTCCTGCACCAGCTTGCGTCTCGGGATATACGCCAGCATCGGCACTCCCAGCTTTCCGGCAAAACTTTCGACTATCTCCTTTTCGCCGGACGCTTCGCGCTCGTTGCAGATTATCCCGGATAGCGGGGTATTGAGGGTCTTAAGGCCTCTGCATATGTTATTGGCCGCATACAGCGGCATATACTCTCCGGAAGTTATTATGTATGCCTCTCTCACCATGCCTTTGGTGATAGGCACGGCAAAGCCTCCGCATACGATATCACCGGGAACGTCGAATATCACGACGTCCGCTTCTTTCAGCGACGAGGATATCTTCTGCAGTGTCTGGACAGCCACTATGATGCCGCGCCCCGCGCATCCCACTCCCGGCTCGGGACCGCCTACCTCGGCGCATTTGACTCCCATGAAGCCTTCGAAGATGACGTCCTCCTCTTTTATCTCTCCCTTTTTACGCATCGTATCCATTATTGTGGGTATCCTTTTTCCGTTCAGGAGAGTTATGGAAGAGTCACTCTTAGGGTCGCATCCTATGAGCATGACCTTTTTACCAGTTTCGCCCATTGCGGCGGCGACATTAGATGCTGTCGACGATTTGCCTATCCCGCCTTTGCCATATATCGCCAATTGTTTCTGGCTCATCTTTTATCCTCCAGCATGCTCCTTAAAGTCGCGCCGAACTCCGACTCGACCATACCCGTCACTCCAAGCGTCTTGGGATGAAGGTCTATCTCGACCGTCACATGCTGGTGGCCGATATTCCTGATGGGTTCTACCTGCCTCGGGCCGTTCGTGATCGAAAATATCTCCATTCCTTTAATGGCATCGTACGGGATCGCGTGGGGCACGCCCGAAAGTACGACATAGTCGTGATCGCCATATTTCTCCTTTATGATATCGGCCGCTCTCTCCCCTGTGATAGAATACTCGTCCAGCCCTCCGGTGATCGCGTCTATGCCGACACCCTTATCAGCCATCTGGGACGTTATGGTGCTTGCATATCGCCTGATCCTGGGAAGGCCTATGTTCGGGTCAAGGTTCGCAATGGTCACGGGCTCAGGGGCTCCGAGAGCTTTTGCCGCCTGGCTGACTGCGAGGTTAACGTCCGCGAACATATATGCCGTCTCTTTTTTCGCGTTAAGCACCGAGATACCTTTCTTGCCCTGCCCCATCAATTCAAGCAGCCTGCCGCACACTTTATATTTCAGGTCTCCGCGGGACGGCTCGATATAATCCTTGCTTGCAGCGCCGAATTTTTTCTCCAGCTCGGTCGCGAGCCTTAACATCTCTTTTTGCCTTTCCAGCTCTCTCTCATCAATGAGGCCGACGGCATGAGCGGCTTCGAGAGTGACGGAGGCGCCGTATGTATTGTCCCCGAACCCCGCGTGGATCTCAACTTCTATGACCGGTATGCCCGGATTTACTTCCTCGACCGCCCTGTGGAAGTTCTCGCCGATGATCATGCTCGCGCACGTCCCGACAATCCCGACGGTCTTAGGGTTAAACCTGTCCATTACCTTTTCCAGCACCTCTACTAGAATGTCATGGCCTCCGAACACATAGTCGGAATCACACATGGCGGTAGTGACCACCCTCATGCCGTCCTCCTCAAGCAGGCGGGAATGTTTAAAACAGCAGCCTGATGGCCCGTGAAGTATAGCCACGTCCGTATCGAGGTCTCTGAGTGTGTATAGCGCGGCTACTATAGAGCTGGGCCTCGGCTGTATGATGCGCTCGTTAATAGAAATTGCCATTTTCTTACCTCCATGTTTTTACGCAGGATATGATCAGATCGCCGGGCGCCGTAATATCCAGCGCTATCGCCAATCCTGAGGACAGGTCATCGGAGACCATGTGCTTGCCTCCGTTCAGGGCGCGTAACCTATCGCCCACGAGTACGATCCCGTCGACGCCGGCGTTCTCAATAACATTCATAGCTTTTTCGGGGTCAAGCCCGTCACAGACATTATACGCTTCTTCCCCGATTATCAGTACTTTTTTGGCATTATACCTTTTCGTACTCTCAAGGGCTTTTAGTATGCCGTCGAACGAGAGACCGGAGTTTGAATTATCAAGCAGTATGCGGCCCTGAAGGTCGCTGTTCTTCATTCTGCCTTCGATACCGTGGAACTTTGCGAGCATTGACTTGATATTTTCATGGCCGGCCCCTAGCTTCAATGCTGCCGCCGCCGCACATAATAATGGTTCACTGTAAGCATCCCTGTCGAAACCGTCGTTGAATGCGGGGAAGAACTCGCCGGAGACGGGCCCCTCTCCGGACATAATATTATACCTGATGCGGCCATTTTCGGTAAATGAAACATCGCCGCCCGGGCCAAATGTGATGGCATTCGGGACCGGTATCTTGATAGCGCTGTTAATGATCAGGTCGCTTCCGGGTTTCCTGTTACTGATCATCTGCATCTTTGCTTCGCCCGACCTCTTCGAGCCTCCGGCGATCGGATAATCCCTGTCAAGCGTAGTGATGGCCCCGATATCCGCGGTCCCGCATCCCCCCAGGGATACCTCGAACACGCATATCGTGGGCTTTAGCCCGGCATCCTTTGCCGTATCAAGCGCCTCTATCATATTCGCTGGCGTAATGCTTAGCTTTTGCCGTATCAGGATGCCGTCGTAATACAGGCCTCTGCTTGTATGGAGCAGTACTTTTTCTCCCGCATCCTTTAGGATACCGGCAAGCATAGTACACGTAGTTGTCTTGCCATAAGTGCCGGTCACCTCAACGGACCTGATACCATTAAGCCTTCCAGTGGAGTTGATTATCATTCCCGCCATCATATGGTGGGTAAAAACAGGCTTTTTTTCATCGATAGCTTTTTTTAAGATGCTAACGGGCGGCATGTGTACAGGAGAGGCAAGGGCGTCAAAATCGCCAACCTCTTCGGGATCAAAGACCGGGACCATTGAACCGGCACTTTTCTTCGTACCGTAGACGTCCACGGCGAAAGCATCAAACCCGAGGGATATCAGGCTTTCCGCCAGCAGTATCCCGCCGTGATTGATATCGAGCACTCCTATCCTCGATATGCCGTCAAGGTACATATTATCTCATGCCTTCAGTTTGGATTGTATATTGTATATGCTTCCTGTATACGCTTTGTCGAAAGCTCTGCTATGAGGTCGTCGGCTCCCAGCGGGTCAGCATATACTATGTCATACCCGTCGTAATTGATCCTCTTCTGCCCCTCGGTAAGGCCGATAAGTCCGGGAACGTCTTCCTTGGTATGGACTCCTTTTGCCAGGAACAGCGGGAAAACTACGATCTTCTTGACGCCTGTGTCCTTGAAAGAATCTATGCCGTCCTTTATCGATGGCTTGTTGATGTTCATGAAACCTACTCTTGTCACTGCATTGGGGATCTTTTTAGATAACCTTCCAGCGATGTCTTCTATGAGCTCTTTGTTATACGGCATAGAACTGCCGTGCCCAACGACTAAAAGACCAAATTTTTCATCGTCCATTGTTAATTACTCCCATTTTTTCTTTTTTTCAGTTTCACAGGCAAATAATGTCTTACCTGATGCTAATATGGTAAGTAAGCGCTATGGTATAAAAATCTTGAGGTTCGTAATAACAAATATGTTATATATACAATTTTTTTATACTATACCACTAATTTTTCATAATATAAAAAGTCGATAGAGTGTATAGACGACGAGGTATTAGAACAAAAAAACAGTCCTTGGTGCTCTGTCCCGTAAATTCGATGGTCTAAGGGTTTACTGTCAGACAGGGTTTTAAAATATTATTTGAGTAGTGCATTGGTGTAATGCATTCTCGTCTCAAAGAGCTCAATGATTTTTTTTAAATGAAACGTTTAGCCTTTGAGATAAAGGTGCATCACATCAACGTACGGTATGAAGATCACGATCATATTCGACGATGATCTTATGGGCCAGCGAATTAACCTAACGCACCGCTTAGATTCTTTAATGATCGAGGTTTACACTCTATACCAGTACATGCAGTAGTTCTCGAGCTGATATTTCATTTTACCTTTGTCGATAAGGTCGCTCAAATGCCCCTTCAGCATCACTACTGTCAGCCAGTAGTTGTTAATGCTCTTGTATAGCTCCAGCCTGTTCGAGAACTCCGTGACGAGATCCTCCGTCGATATCGGCTCGGCAGTGAGCTCAAGTATTATGTCGTCCACACGGTCGAGAGCCTCGAGATGATAATCGGCGGCCATTAACGCCTCCTGCCTGGGCATAGGCACGCCATGTCCCGGTACTACGTAGTCGTAGTCGAGCGTTTTGATCTTTTGCAAAGACTCCCTGCAAAGATTACGGTCGATGCTGTAAGGCAGCTTGTACTTGCCCCATATCTGCTCAGAGTAAAGCGAATCTCCCGAATAGAACACCCCGTCTTCCGTGATGAACCCGTACTCGCCCAGAGTGTGGCCCGGCAGCGGCACAGCCCATATGGATGAGTCCTGCCACTCTTCAATGTATTCGTCTACCTCGCATGCATTTCCCTGGAAGAAATGGGTGACCATCTCCATCGGCGGCTTAGCCCAGCTAAACAGCCCTCTAAGGTTGACCTCGGGGTTCCTTACCAGCAGCGCATCGTCCTTCGACGCTATTACGCGCGCGCCTTTTTCACGGAACTCGCATGCATGCCTGAAATGGTCGTTGTGGCCATGAGTGATGAGTACGGAATGTACGTGCACTCCCTTTAGCTCTTCATATCCGGAACTGCCCGGGTCTATGACATAGCCTTTGAACAGTCCTGTGTTGCTCATTGATGGGATGTAATATGAGTTGCCCGTAACTTTGATCGGGGCGGTAATTTCGCTCTTAGCCATACAGATCACAGTCTTGTCTCTATCGATAATATTTATGTTAGGGTTTTACATACTTAACAAGCTTAAAATAATTGGTGGGTCGGGATAAGAAATGATACGCAATAGAGATAATACGATACCCTTTGTGACTAAGGACGGCTCTATTATCCATGAGCTGTATCACCCGGGCTCAACTCCTGTTGAGGGCACGAGTGTCGCCGAGGCCTATGTGGAGCAAACTCTGGAGACTAAAAGACATATCCATGAAAAGTCACAGGAAGTCTATTATATACTCAAAGGCAGGGGTGTGATGACTCTGGGCGAAAGGTCATTTGACGTAAAAGAGGGAGATGCCATACTGATACCTCCGGGGACGTCGCATAAAATAAAGAATACCGGAGACTCAGGACTGCGCATACTCTGTATATGTACGCCGCCTTATTCCCATGACGATACAATTCTTACGGGCTCATCTTAGGCGCCACATTATCCTGTGGTCTCTTAGCACATATTCTGCCTTGCCGGTCTCATATAGCGCGTGAAGGAAAGCACGCACTGTGGTGACCACTATCAGGTGCATTGAAAAGTCGCATCTGACGTTCAGAGCGACACCGACTCTGCTGACCATTTCTTCAGTCGAGTATTCCCCGCCTTCCAGCGCATCGATAACGGCCGCTTCTATACTGTCTATTCCCCTGATATTGATCTCCGCAAGTTCCGCCGCCTCATCCCCGGTCATCAGGTCGGCGTGAGAAGCCAGCACCCATTCAGCATCCGAGTCCATTATCGCCTTTAAAGTATTTTTTGCATCATAAGGCGTGGTGTAGAACACCATCCTTTTAGTGTCCCAGATCTTTTTAGTCACGATCGCATCGGATACCATCAGTACGCCGTCGGGCGTCAAGAAACCCGTCTGCCATTGTGTATGTCCTGGCAATGGGAATGTTTCCAGCGGGAGATCATCGATATCTTCAAGCGTCCCGTCCACGGGGCACGGCACGCCCTTAAAGAACCAGGGCAGCATGCTTTCCGGCGGCCTCGCCCAGTTAAAGATGCCGCTAGTGTTTACGGACGGGTTCTCCATGAACCCGCGTTCGTCGCGCGGAGCATATATTTTAGTCCCGGTCTTTCGCAGCTTCGCTCCGTTCCAGAAATGGTCCGTATGGCCGTGCGTGACAAGCGCCATATTAAAATTTAATTTAATGTTGTCCCAGTCAACGTTCTCGTTGTTACTCGGGTCTACCATGATGTCATCGTAGACCATCACGTTCGTTATTCCGGGGATATAATGTGTGTCGCCACAGATCTTTTTAAGCTTCAATTTGTTCACGACCGGTGTGACAAACTGTAGCAAGGTTATGGGTCATATACTTTACTGTGCCCGGCCTATCGATGTCGTATAAGAAGCAAAAAGACGTTAATTGATAGAAAAGCTTGTAAAATACATTAAAGAAGGGAAAGCTTATCTTCAGGATGATCTCCCTGCTTTCCCGGGTGTAAAAATATTTACGCCTGTGCGGCCTCTTTGCCGCCCTTACCGCTCTTTTCGCCTTTCTCTTTCTTCTTTTGATCTTCCTCGATCCATTCGAGCTTGCCGAGGGCGACCTGTCTCATCGTAAGGCCTATCTTGCTCTCTCTCGGGTCGCGCTCGTTAAGGCTTACAGCGACGATCCTGGCACGGACACTGTCGCCTTCCGAGAGGGACTTGCTGGTCTCCTTGCTGGAAAGCCTTGAGTTCTTCTCATCGTATGCCATGAACTCGTCAGCCACCTGGCTTACATGTATAAGGCAATCGATCGGGCCGACCGCGACGAACGCTCCGAAGTTCACTATCTCGACAATGCTGCCTTCGACGATCTCCTGAAGTTCAGGCTTGTAAGCTATAGCGTCAAAAGTGACCTCATAGTATACTGCCCCGTCTCCGACGAGTATGTGGCCTTCTCCGATCTCTACTACGTCCGTTACCGCCACTATCGAGCCGAGAGTCTTGTCGATCCTGCCTTCCAGCTTCTCTCTCAGTGTCTCCGCTATGACCTGTTCCAGGTCCTCTTCGAGCCTTTGCGGTGGTATTCTGATGATATCTACGAGTCTAACCTTCCTGTACATTTTCTCTCCATCCAAACGTTAAAGATAATGATTGTTATCGGGCATCATTCTATGGCAAGTTTATGTTTTGCACGCAGGTATATTGACCTTATACCCTCTTTTTTAAGCCTTGCCCTTAGCCCGGCATCGTTAGTGAAGACAGGGGCGTTCAAGGACTTTGCGACCTCGATCACTACATCGTCCGCAAATCCCTGCGCTTCTATGATCTCACACTTTTTTAGCATTTCACGGGCAATTGCAAGAGCTGTTCTATCTCTTCCTTTTACCTTGCCTTTCAGCTTTTCAATTTCCTCGACCACTGCCGAAGGCGTGACGAACTCATCATACCCCAGCGCTTCGAGCTCGTTAAATATGTCGACGCCCCACTGGGCGGGTACCATGAGCCCGTTCGTGTCGATTATCACTTTCAACTTGTCAGTACCCCTACTCCGATAAGCCTCCAGCGTGCGCCTATACGGCGGCTGATGGCTATCCTGGAGCCGACCTCGGCGCATACCGGCCTCTTAAGCTTTACCTCGGCCTCTCCCTTTCTCGCGCTTGAGACGACACCGATGGTGGTGGAAGTACCAATTGTGAGCATTAAAGGCTCGCTCGTGGCTATCGGCTTTATAGCGGACTCGTCGCTGACTCCGACGACACGCTCGAGAAGCTGAGTCTTCATGACGAACTTATGCCATACGGGGGGCAAAAACCCGGGTTTGCCAGCGACCTGTCCCGCCAGCGCATCGCTCTTGGTCATAGCGGGATCAAGCTTGGTCCCCGCGGCTAAAAGGCCGCCGGGGGTGGCTTCCTCTACTACGTCACCGCCATAGACCAGCCTTGTGACGGTGGTACTGATCGGCTCCCAGGTGGTCTTACCTTCGAACTCGACCTTCCTTCCGGGCCTTATCTCTATGTCGTCCTTTATCTTGAAAGTGCCCTGGGACAGGGTACCGCCTAAGACTCCTCCGTTAAGCTTTTGCGGCGGAGTTCCCGGCCTGTTGACGTCAAATGACCTGGCTACCTGCATTATGCCCGGCTTGTCAAGGTCATGTTTCGGCGTCGGTATCTTTTCTTCGATGGTCTTGATGAGCACATCTATGTTAATGTTCTGCTGTGCCGATATGGGCACTATAGGGGCGTTTTCCGCGACTGTGCCCTTTACGAATTCCTTGATCTGGTTATAGTGCTTGATCGCATCTTCGCGGGATACTATGTCGATCTTATTCTGGGCTATAACTACATTTTTAATGCCAATGATATCAAGAGCCATGAGATGCTCTTTTGTCTGCGGCTGCGGGCACGTCTCGTTCGCAGCTATGACCAGCACTGCGCCGTCCATTATGGCCGCTCCCGAGAGCATGGTGGCCATCAGTGTCTCGTGACCCGGCGAGTCGACGAATGATACTGTCCTTAACTCCTCCATATCTTCAGAGCCGCATGCGGCGCATTTTTTGCCAGATGAATAGCATTCCGGCTCATCACAGTTCTTACATTTATAAAAAGTACAATCGGCATAACCAAGCCTTATTGATATGCCCCTTTTTAACTCTTCGCTGTGCGTGTCAGTCCACACGCCCGACAGAGCGCTTACCAGGGTGGTCTTACCATGGTCGACGTGGCCCACCATACCAATATTAATGACAGGTTGCGACAAATTCAATATCCTCCAGTTAAAATGATGATAAAGACGATGCTATAGATACAAGTATATTATTAATACACATTATTAATTTCATCGATTATCAATTACGCTCAAATTAGTATCACTTCTCATATAAGTACATTTACATTCTTACAGGCATGTTCCAGATGGATCTTTTTGGCGTTTGGCATTCTTCTCCGGTTGCTTGCGGGTTTATTATTTTAAATCAATTATTTTTTAAGTATTAAACATAGGTGATAGAATCTTAGTGTATTTTATCTTTAGCCCGATGGTTTATATTGTCATTGCCTTATCTGATTGTGATGTGACATGTTGTGCCTGGATATGGTGCATTTTTATCTCAAAGGCTAAAAGAGCTTCCCAAAGGACCCGGCGCTTTTTAAGAAATGTTCGGATCGCCGGTTTTCTTCGAGCCGTCGGGAATAAAAGGTCACCGTATCAAAACATTTTAATAAAACAAATGACCGGCCGGACTCGATATGTGGCCTGTCAAAAGAGTATATAACTCATAGTCTCATTATATATTCTGTTACGGCCTTGCGGAGCCGAAGATGGGATACGCCCGAAAGAGGGCGAATCTGGTCAAGATCTATTAAGGCCATATATAAACTGTGACCAGGAAATTATGAGGGAATAAAGATGAAGTCTATCATTTTTACACATTCCGATAGCGACGGCATTTGCAGCGGGGCGTTAGCGCTGGCCGCAAACAGGGACTCTCCCGTATTTTTCACCAACGCAGTGGCCATACTCTCGGACATTGAACAGGCGAGGGGCTTTGACCGTGTCATAATATGCGACATCGCAATTAACATCCCTGTAAGCAAGAAGCTAAAAGCGAAGATAGATGAGATCAGCGAAGAGTCCGAAGTAATATATATCGACCACCATCCTCTTCCTGAAGGTTTTGATGCCCCATGGCTGATCAGCGATGTGACTGCAAGTGCGTCGGAGCTCACCTTTTATCATTTCAAGAATGACCTCGACCCTAACATGAGCAGGGTGGCACTTTACGGCGCAATAGGCGACTACAGGGATAATACGGACAGGGTTTGCGACCTTGTTTCGGACTGGGACAAAAGAAGCCTGTATTATCAGGCAGGCACGCTTTCGCAGGGCATGGAAGTGGGGAGAAGGGACTACGACTTCAAGAGGGACATAGTAAGGCTGTTATCAGTGAATACGCTGCCTTCGGAGATCCCGGTGCTGGCGAAGAACGCCATCATATCCGCAAGAAAAGAGAATGAGCTGCGTGTCATGGTGGAGCGTGACGTGATCCGCATGAAAAACTTCTCCTACATGCTTAACCCTAACGGCTGCATGTCAAAGGCGGCCATATACGCCCGCGTATACGGCAGGACAACGGTCGGCCTGGCGGCAGAGTATCGTGAGCACAAGGACGTATACGATATCAGTGTCCGCGCAAAATGCTGTCCGGTGGATAAGCCTAACATTAACCTTAACCTCATAATCAGCCGGCTGACGGAGAACTACGGCGGCTCAGGCGGCGGACATCCGCTCGCAGCGGGCGGCAGGGTCCCGGCAAGCGCATTCAAGGAATTCCTTCTGGAACTTGATTCGGCGGTAGGCGAAGCGTTGGGAAACAAATAAAACTTAATATGGCATGCAAGGCATATCGTAACATATTAATACGAGAACAAACTAATTCAGGGCGGTGATTCAGCATGGGAAAGACCGGAAGCATTGAATGGGTCCAGATCAGGGGCAGAAAAGGTCAGATGAGGCTCGTACCCAAGGGCGACTCTCAAGCCAACAAGCCCGGACCGGGCCAGAGATATGACTCCAGGGGTTTCGTTCGTCGCGTCCTCTCAAGGACAAAGAAGAACGTACTTGGCGTCAAGTCCAAATCGAAGAAATAATCTTATTGATTTTTAATCGACAGGGCTTTTTTAGGCCCCGAACGGGGCCTGACAGATCCTTTTGGGGAAATATGGTAAGGCGAGGTTAACTTTTACCATTTTACTTATCCTTAGATCATTTTCACATATTATTATTAACATATTAATATCTAATTATTTTTATAATCACTTAGCGCATCCCGGCCTTTTTGATTTTTTTCTGAAACGCTCGCTTAATACCGCTTACTATACGATATTTAAGCAAGTATTCGTAAAATCGCTTGATTAGCTTTTGGTATATCCACGGTCAATTACTCTTCTGAATGTACCTACCATCCGGAGGAAATTGATGAAAAGGATAAATGTCTTGATAATCTTATTGATCATCGGATCATTGCTGATGGCTTCTTTTCCGGCGTATGCCAACACTTATAATCCGAGCAAGCCGGAAGTATATTTACAGGAATCGTTTGACGGGCATCAGAGCTGGGCTATCTATCCCTATCCGGGCGGATCTTCCTCTCCCATAAACACGGCGACAGAATATTTTTTGGTCGCTCCGGGGACATCGATCTACAGGAAAGTGATAATACATAATGCGCTGCCATATAACAGCTCTTTCACGATCTCGGTCACAGGGATAGACCCGTCATGGGTCAAGATCAGCTCGGCGAACGGGGTCACTTCTGTCATAACATCCGCTCTTTACTACCCGCTTCATTATCCTTCGATCAATACTCATCAAGGATATGCGAGCATAGTCATCACCCCTCCCGAGGGGACGCCTTCGGGCAATTACTCGTTTAACGTGGAAGTACGTTCCACCGTGGATCCGAATTATTATGACAGGTTTAACAGTGCCCAGATCTTAAGGGTCGGATATCCCGGTACCCCATCGCCGACACCAACACCGACCGTCACGGCCACTCCAACCCCTACACCTCTGCCTACACCGACTCCAACCCCTACCCCAGTGCCTACTCTAACGCCTACTCCGACTGCGACACCTCTCCCGCCTCAGGATGGCTATAGCGTAGATACGGTACAAAGATGGGCGAAGTATGACGGATACTTTGGCCTTATCGGCGGGGTCCTGATAAAGCCCGGCACAAGTGTCGAGCAGGGAATATACTTTAGAAACACAGGAACGTACACGGATTCTTATAATGTCTACATCGAAGGTATACCTGCCGAATGGTGTAAACTAACGTTATTCGGCACAGGAACTCTGTCTCCCGATCAGGGCTGCTATGGTAATGTGATAATAACTCCGGCCACCGGCGGAACATATGACTTCGCCGTAAAGGTGATATCTAACTCTTATCCCGGGGTTTTCGACACGGCGCAATATACAATGTATGTAGAGCAAACAGGCACGCCTACCGTGACACCTGTCCCAACGTCCACACCTACACCTACTCCGACGGCCACTCCTACTCCAACTCCTACTCCGTCGCCAACTCCGACGCCAACTCCGACGCCAACTCCGACGACAGATCCGTCCGAGCGAATAATAGATGGCGGATTTGAGAGCGGGTCCCTTGCAGGCTGGACATTGACCGGCGGCGATAATTACAAGAAGGATAAGATCGTGGTGGAGACCGATCGTTTCTATTCGGGAACACGGGGAATAGGTAGTACGACCGAACTATATTCAAGGATGGGATATATAGTTCCTTATATTAACAACCGGTACTCTTTTAGCTACTACTTCTATGTCGATCCGGCATATTCTGGAAGCATATGGGGAGGCGTGACCGCTAAGGCAGGCGATATAAACGATCTCACGTCTATGAGATGCATCGGTTATAACCATAAGACCGACAATATCGGACGGTTCGAGTGCCAGTTTTATGATTCCGCCGGCTTGCATTTTGCCGCTATAGGTCCTGCCCCGGTGACAAAAGGGTGGTATAAAGGCGTAATAACTTATCAAAATGGCAGAACGAAATACGAAATATGGGACACGTCAGGCAGGCTTATCGGTAGCTATGACATATCTGACACTTCATACGTCCCGCAGGCGGCCATTTTGAACATCGCTTCCACCGGTTACTATGCAGACGATGTCAGCTATAAGACTGGCTAGGGCTTGAAAAAGCCCTCCCTGTTTTATGTAAATCGGCATTCATAGATTTCATTTTTGAAAGCCTGTCTTTTTTTTATTTATTTAATTTTTATTTTATTTATTTTTTTAATATGTTTCTAATAAACTCAAATCCAAAATTTAAATATTTGACAGGGCTTGTGTCCGTTAATTTTTTTATTTTTATATTATTTTTTGCATAATTTTAGATATTAATAAAAAGCTTTAAGAAGGAAGCAGTACATTAATCATGCAACTCATAGAGATTATTCTGTATTCAGGGGATTCGTATGTCCAGGGCAGAAATATTGACGCAGTTAAAAACCGCCGAGGAAGAGGCTAAGCAGCGTATTGTCAGGTCCGAGGAAGAGGCCAGGCAGATCGTCGCCAACGCCAAAAAGGAGTCCTCGACTATCGTTGAATCAGCCAAAAGCAAAGCTGCGGCTGACGCACAGGACAAGATAAAGAAAGCCTCCGGGGAGATCGATGCTGAAGCCAACGCATTACGCGCAGAAGGCGAAAAGAGCGCATCCGCGCTAAAGGCATCCGCTAAAGGCAACGTCGGAGCCGCTACCAATTATCTTATGAAAGAGTTTGAGGGGTACATAGATGTTAGAGCCTCAAAGAATGGATAAGGTCCTTATAGTAGGGTCCAAAGAAGTAATGGAAACCACTATAAACACACTCCATGACATTAACCTCCTTCACATGGAGGACTACACTGAGGAAGAAGAATATTTTCGTATAGGCAAACCCCTGAAGAGCGCGACTTCATTATCTGAAAAGCTTTTAAAGCTACGTTCTATCAAGAGCTATCTAGGGACTAACGCTGGCAAATATTATCCGAAACAGTCCCGTGAAAAGGTCCTTAAAGACCTTGAGGCTAACCTCACTGCCCTTGAAAGCAGCGTCACTCAGAAGATGTCCGAAAAGAGCTCTTTGGAGTCCGAGCAAAAAGAGCTTGCTCACAGGGAAGAGCTGCTCAAGCCCTATGAAGCTCTCGGGCTGTCAGTGGACCTTCTCAGGGGATATGAAAATATTAACGTATACATCGGCACCGTCCCGGGCGATATCGAGCCCGTGATCAAGGATATAACCGATAAGTACGAGATCTTCTCAGCGCCTTATGGCAAAGGCAATGTTGTAGCATTGCTCGTGGAGAAGTCGTTCGCGCCGAAGATTTCCGAAGCGCTTATGAAGAACGATTTTGTCGAAGTGGAACAGCTTCACGAATCGGGCGATCCGGCAGTCATTAAGAAGGACTTGGAGGAAAAGAAGGCGAACATGACCGCAAAGCTTGAGGTCGTGAACAAGGAGCTAGCAGAGCTCAACCAGAAATTTGCCGACTTCATAATGTCCTCAGAGGAACTTCTTGCTATCGATACGCAAAAGGCCGAGGCACCACTCAGGTTCGCCACGTCCGACAACACGTTCGTTATAGAAGGCTGGGTCCCGAAAGTCGATTTCCCGGCACTGAAGGACACGCTATCAAAGGCCACGAACGATAAAGTCTATATTACTATTATTGAACCGGTTCACGAGAAATATTCTACGGAGATCGAGGTCGGCGAACACCCCGAAGAACACAAAGAGGTGGACGCGCCGGTCAAGTACAACAACCCGAAGATATTCCGCCCGATCGAGGCGTTCACGGACCTGTACGGCAGGCCCAGGTACGACGAGATCGATCCGACTATGATATTCGCGATCGTATTCCCGCTTTTCTACGGGTTCATACTTGGCGATATCGCATACGGTTCAATATTATTACTATTGGGATTATTACTCAAAGTGAAGTTGAAGCACAATGAAGGCATCCAGATACTGATCAATGTAATGTTAGTATGTGCTGTGTCCTCGATATTCTTCGGCATACTATACGGAGAGTTCCTGGGCTTCGCGATCGCAGAGCCGATAGAGCATGGCGAAGGCGGTATAATGGGACTTGTGTCTTTTGCACAATTCTACCCGCACGAAGTCCACATCGGCCCGGTCGGCCCGTTCTCACTGCCGATCGAAAGGATGCAGGCAGGCGGGTTCCATGGTGACTCGTACATGTTCGGTATCAAAGACCTGCTCGTCTTCACCTGTATCATTGGTGTATGCCAGCTCATGCTCGGCTACATACTCGGATTCAGGAACGAGCTCAAACAGCATGGCCTGAAGACGGCCATCCTTCACAAGGCCAGCTGGGCATTAGTGCTTGCGGGCGGCGTAGCGCTCGTATGGTACGTGTTCCCGCTTGCGCTGAACCAGGCTCTGGGCGATTTCAACGCGATGGACCCGCTGTTCCTCATCGGCGCAATAGTGTTCCTTATCGGATTCATATTGCTGCTCATCGGTGAGGGAGCCATGGGTATCATCGAGCTTACGACCCCGTTGAGCCACACACTCTCCTACACTCGTCTACTGGCAGTGGGCCTGTCCTCAGTCGGCATCGCATTCGCCATAAATACAATTGCGGCAATGCTGGCCGAAGCAGGCATCCTGGGCCTTATAGGAGCTATAATTGTGTTCGTTTTAGGACACACTGTAAACCTGGTGCTGGGCACATACGCCCCCTTCATCCAGTCTCTCAGGTTACATTATGTAGAGTTCTACCAGAAATTCTACAAGAGCGGGGGCAGAATTTACGATCCATTTGGATATAACAGAAAATACACGGAGGATTAAAATATGGTTGATGGATTAATCGCAATTGGTGCAGGATTAGCAGTCGGACTCGCAGGCATTGGTACCGGTCTCTCTCAGGGCCCTATCGGTGCAGCAGCAGTAGGCGCAGTCGCTGAGGACCGCTCATTCTTCGGTATGGGTATTATCTTCGTGGCGCTGCCGGAAACCATCGTCATCTTCGGTCTGGTCATTGCAATCCTGTTGATGTTCCTGTAAATACGCTTTGTATAGGTGACCTAGATGGGACTGGACAAAGTAGTAAAGGACATCTCAGATAAAGCCGATGCCGAAAGCAAGGCTATAATTGCCAGGGCGGCGTCAGAGGCAGCTGAGATCAAGAAGGCTGCCGAAGGCGAAGCTAAGGACTTATACGCCAGCCAGCTGGAGAAGGCTGATCTATCCATATCTAAGATGAGGCAAAGGGAACTTTCCAGCGCTAAGCTTGACATCAAGAAATCGAAGCTTAACGCTGAAAAGGACGTGCTCGACGAAGTCCACAAGAACTTCAAGAAGGAGCTTCAGGCACTTCCAAAGGAGAAGAAAGCCGATATGCTGAAGAAGCTTGTCGCTCTGGCAAAGAAGGACGTTCCAGCCGGTAAGATATTTACCAGCGCGGGCGATGCCGACCTTGTGAAGGACTCAGGTTATGAGTACGGCGGTAACGTTAATGTTATCGGCGGTATCATCGTGACGAGCGCCGACGGTAGCATCAACCTGGATTATACCTTTGACTCAATGCTCGAAGATGTGTGGACCTCTTCGATGAAACCTGTATCTGATATCTTATTTGGCATTAGGTGAGTTCTATGGGACAACGTGCTGGGGCGGGTAATTATGCTTACGCGACAACGAGGGTAAAAGCCCGTAAGGCTTTTTTATACCCCCGGGAGACCTACCTTAAGCTTCTCCAGATGGATCTGCCTGAAATAAGCAGGTTCATAGGGGAGAGCAAATATAAGCAAGAGATAGATGAGCTCGCGACCAAATATGAGGGCATAGACCTTCTTGAATATGCATTGAACCTTAACCTCGCCAAGGAAATGAACCAGATCATCGGCTTCTGCCAGGGAGAATTGAAACTTATTGTGGGCTCTTACCTGATGAGGTGGGACGTCTGGAACATAAAGTCTATCCTCCGAGGCAAGAACTATGGCGCAACGGAAGACGAGATACGCGAGACGCTCGTTCCGGCAGGATACTTGAGCTTACAGCAGCTCGTGGAGCTTATCAGGAAGTCCACTATAAACGAAGTTATAGAGGGACTGTCCAAGACTATCTTCTATAAGCCACTGACAGCTGCTCTTGACGAGTACAACAAGACACAGACACTTTCCAGGTTCGAGAACAACCTCGATAAGGCCTATTACGCGAACTTACTTTCGCTTGACCTGCCTAACACGATGGCTGACGAGCTTTTCATCATGTTCGTCAGGCGTGAGATCGACGTTGTAAATCTCAGGACGTTGTTCAGGTTAAAGAGAGAAGGTCTTGAACATGAAAACCTGATGGACTATCTCATACCCGGCGGCGCAAAGATCGGAATGGACGATCTTAGAAAACTATCACAGGCCCCGAACGTGGATGAGTTCATTGGCATGCTCAAAGAATATCCGTACTGGGAAAATCTCTCGGAAGCGGTTCAGGTCTTCAACGAGACCGGGTCGTTAAATGCCATAGAAGTGGGTCTGCGTAAGGCTCTTATCTCATATGGGGATAAAATATCTCATTTATACCCTCTTTCGATATGCCCGATAATAGGATACGTCTTAAGGAAAAACGGCGAAGTCAACAATCTCCGTATCATCGCGAGAGGCAAAGAAGCACAGCTTAGCGACGACGTTATCAGAAGCCAGCTGGTGATATAAAATGGAAATTGCAGTAGTAGGTAAGAGCGATTTCGTCGTTGGTTTTAGACTGGCAGGCGTCAGGAAAACATTTGACGTGAAATCGGACAGCGAATTAGAGGAGACAATAAGGAAATGCCTTGACAGTCCCGACATCGGCATCATCGTGTTACACACGGACGATGTCAGGAAGTTACCTGTAAGTCTTCAAAAGGTCGTAGATGAGTCGGTCGAGCCGACCTTCATAGCGATCGGCGGTAAAGAAGAATCAGGATTAAGGGAAAAGATAAAGCGCGCTATAGGCGTCGATCTTTGGAAATGACCCCTTAAAGGCATGAATGAATGTAATCGTGTTAAACAGCAGGTGTTATTGTGAGTCAAGTTGGAGAAATTTACCGAGTAGCAGGTCCGGTCGTGACCGCTATCGGCCTTAACGCACGTATGTACGACGTGGTAAAGGTCGGTAAAGAAGGCCTGATGGGTGAGGTCATCGAGATCGACAACGAGAAGGCCATCATCCAGGTATACGAGAATACCTCCGGTATAAGGCCCGGAGAGCCCGTGGAGAACACTGGCCTCCCGTTATCAGTAGAGTTAGGTCCTGGTCTGCTCACATCAATTTATGATGGTATCCAGAGGCCGCTTCCTGTACTGACCGAAAAGATGGGCAACTTCATTACCAGAGGTGTGTCCGCGCCAGGTCTGTCAAGGACAGCAAAGTGGAAATTCGTACCGACCGTAAAGGCAGGCGACAAGGTCAAGGGCGGAAGCATAATTGGTACCGTGCAGGAAACCAAGACCATCTTACACAAAGTAATGGTGCCACCCAATGTGCCCGAGACATCGATCAAGGACATAAAAGAGGGCGAATACACGGTGGAAGATGTTATCGGCCACCTCGAGAACGGCACTGAATTAAAGCTCATGCACAAGTGGCCCGTCAGGAGCCCGAGGCCTTACAATGAAAAATTAAGGCCGGACATACCCCTTATCACAGGTCAGAGAATACTTGACGGTCTGTTCCCCATAGCAAAGGGCGGAACGGCAGCCATCCCCGGACCATTCGGCAGCGGTAAGACCGTTACACAGCAGCAGCTGGCAAAGTGGTCGGACGCGGAGATCGTGGTCTACATAGGATGCGGCGAGAGAGGCAACGAGATGACAGAAGTTCTTGCCGAGTTCCCGCACCTTACCGACCCCAAGACCGGAAACCCGCTCATGCACAGGACAGTGCTTATAGCCAACACGTCCAACATGCCTGTCGCAGCAAGAGAAGCATCCGTGTACACCGGTATTACCATAGCGGAATACTACAGGGACATGGGATACGGCGTCTCGCTGATGGCAGACTCGACTTCGAGATGGGCAGAGGCAATGAGAGAGATCTCATCACGTCTTGAAGAGATGCCCGGAGAAGAGGGTTACCCCGCATACCTCGCAGCAAGACTTTCAGAGTTCTACGAGAGGGCAGGCCGTGTCATAACCCCGATGGGACAGGAAGGAAGCGTTACCGTTATCGGAGCAGTTTCGCCGCCAGGCGGAGACTTCTCAGAGCCGGTCACGCAGAACACACTCCGTATAGTGAAAGTGTTCTGGGCGCTTGACGCAAAGCTCGCACAGAGAAGGCACTTCCCGGCCATCAACTGGCTTAACAGTTATTCATTATACCAGGATTCCTTGAAGGACTGGTACGACAAGAACATCTCCCCGAAGTGGAACACTCTTAAGGCCCAGTCGATGGAGCTCTTACAGAGAGAGTCCGAGCTTCAGGAGATCGTGCAGCTCGTCGGTTCCGACGCCCTGCCCGAAGACCAGCAGCTTACTCTTGAGATCGCCCGTATGATCAGAGAGTACTTCCTGCAGCAGAACGCATACCACGACGTCGATACATTCTGCAGCCTGCAGAAGCAGTTCATGATGCTGGACTCTATCATGACGTTCGGCGCATATGCAAAGGCTGCACTTGGGGCAGGTGTGCCCATGCAAAAGATACTCGCGCTTAAGTCCAAGACCGACCTGGCAAAGGTAAAGTTCGAGCCAGACTTTGAGAAGTACCTCAAGGACATAGACGCACAGATGAAAGCCGAGTTCAAGTCACTGGAGGCGGCTTAAAATGAAGGAATATAAGACAATCAGCGAGATCGCAGGCCCGCTCGTTTTCGTCAGGAAAACGGAGCCTGTAAGCTTTGAGGAGCTTGTCAACATCCAGCTCTCAGATGGTAGCATAAAGAGGGGTCAGGTCCTTGACACCTCAAACGATCTGGTAGCCGTCCAGGTTTTCGAAGGTACTGCAGGCATCAGCCGTGACAGCGGTGTAAGGTTCCTCGGCGAGACTATCAAGATGCCCGTGAGCCAGGACATGCTGGGCAGGATACTTTCGGGAGCAGGCGAGCCGCTCGACGGCGGACCGTCCATCATACCCGAAAAGAAGCTTGACATAGTCGGCGCAGCCATCAATCCGTACTCCAGGAGACAGCCCAAGGACTTTATCCAGACCGGTATATCGACCATCGACGGTATGAACACCCTCGTCAGAGGACAGAAACTCCCGATCTTCTCGGGATCAGGTCTTCCGCACAACGAGATCGCTCTGCAGATCGCCCGTCAGGCAAAAGTGGTAGGATCCACCGAGCCGTTCGCAGTAGTATTCTGTGCGATGGGTATCACCGCAGAAGAAGCGCAGACCTTCATGAAGGACTTCGAGAGGACAGGCGCTCTTGAAAGGGCAGTAGTGTTCATGAACCTCGCGGACGACCCGGCCATCGAAAGGATCATCACCCCGAGGCTGGCATTGACCACCGCAGAGTACCTGGCATTCGAGCACGACATGCATGTGCTTGTCATTTACACTGACATGACCAACTACTGTGAGGCATTAAGACAGATCGGTGCAGCAAGAGAAGAGGTGCCCGGAAGACGTGGTTACCCCGGTTACATGTACACCGACCTTGCGATGCTTTACGAGCGTGCAGGCATCATCGAAGGCAAGAAGGGTTCCATCACCCAGCTGCCTATCCTTACCATGCCCGGTGACGACATCACTCACCCGATCCCTGACCTTACAGGCTACATTACCGAAGGACAGATCGTCATTGCGAGAGAGCTTCACCGTAAGGGTATCTACCCGCCCATCAACGTATCACCGTCACTGTCGAGGCTTATGAACCTCGGTATAGGCGCGGGCAAGACCAGGGAAGACCACAAAGCAGTGTCCGACCAGTGTTACTCGGCATATGCAGAAGGTAAGGACCTTAGAGGCCTCGTGGCTATCGTCGGTAAGGACGCACTGTCCGAGAGAGACAGGAAATTCCTTGACTTCGCCGATGCGTTCGAGGACAAGTTCGTCAGGCAGGGCCGTGAAGAGGACAGGACCATCGAACAGACCCTTGACCTCGCATGGGAACTGCTCACGATGCTTGCGGTCACCGACCTTACGAAGATCGATAACAAGTACATCGAGAAGTATCACCCCTCGATGAAGAAAAAATAAGACAGGTGGGTTAAATGGCTATTAAGGACAACATCAAGCCGACTCGTTCCGAGCTTCTTGAGCTTAAGAAGAAGATCGCTCTCTCGAAGAGCGGCCATAAGCTCCTGAAGATGAAGCGTGACGGCCTCATCATGGAATTCTTCGAGATCATGGAGAAGGCAAAGAACGCAAGGAGCGAGCTCCAGAAGTGCTACGATGATTCGACCCGTAAGATAGCCATTGCCAGAGCCGTTGAGGGTAATGTGGCCGTTACATCGGCTGCGTTCTCCCTTAAAGAGAAGCCTGAGATCACTCTCGAAAGCAAGAACGTGATGGGTGTCATCGTCCCGAAAATCGAATCCTCGGGCATCCAGAAGCCGCTCCAGGAGAGAGGCTATGGTGTGATAGGCACCAGTTCGCGTATAGACGAGGCCGCCGAAGCTTACGAGAAACTGGTCGAACAGATCATCATATCCGCAGAGATCGAATCCGCCATGAAAAAGCTTCTCGATGACATTGAGAAGACCAAGAGGCGTGTCAACGCGCTTGAGTTCAAGGTCATCCCGGAGCTTCTAGAGGCTGAAAAGTTCATCAAGCTCAGGCTTGAGGAAATGGAACGTGAAAACACATTCCGTCTTAAAAAGATCAAAGCATAAACACTATGACTACGCTGGAGAAAAGACTGGAGGAATTCTGGGATGTACCTGAAAACAGGGGCCGTGTCCTCATGGTGCTCTGGTACAGCTCTCTGGGTATGCTAGTGCTCGGCTATCTGATAATGGCCTATCTGTTATTTGTGGAATGAAAAAGTTGGGGTTTTACTCCAACATTTTTTAATTATTTTACATTTGATCTTTTATTCTGTTTAACCAATTGATATTCTGGTGAAATATCCCCTGTTAGTTCCTTTGTATTATCAGGTTCATTTACAGAAAAATGTCTTTTCTTTCACATAATGTAAGTTTTTATTTGTAATCATTTTTTTATAGTTGTGAATCTAATATTTTAATATGTCCGGTTATCGCGCTTTTCCGCCAATTTCAACAGCGTTTGAGAAGACAAAGAAAATACTGTTTGAGCCGTTCAACGTCATAACATGGATAAAACTGGCGATAATAGTGTTTTTTATTGGCTCTAGCGGAAGCCGCTTAAGCAATACCGGACAGTACAGAACAGGCCCCTATGATGACTATTCAGGTATAGGGAGATCACTGTCAGATATATCATCAGATACTAACCTGATGATAGCCATAATCGCTTTAATATTGCTGGTCTTAATACTGGCTCTCGTATTGTTCTATTTACGAGGCGTTTTCTCATTCGTTTTCATCCGCGCACTTACCACATTTGACGTAAGGATATTGAAACCATTCAGGGAGAATATGGGAAGAGGGTTTAAAATATTCCTTTTTAACCTGTTCATCGTCATCATTTCGATCGTTTTAGCGATCATACTGATAGGCATCATGGTTTTCGCTATCGTTACAGCCGTTAACACCGGACTTGGCTCATTACCGGCTATACTTCTGGTATGGTTCCTTGCGTTCATAGCTTTATTCGCATTGCTTGCGCTTATCGTCCTCCTATTTTTGATGACGATCGTCGCAGGTTTTACCTATGATTTCGTAGCTCCCCTGATGTACTTTAAAGATATGGGAGTTATCGACGGATGGAAGTACCTCTGGAAGATAATAAAAAGCGCTCCGGACCAGTTCGTCGTATATGTGCTTACGAGATGGGCGCTTGAGTTCGTCGTTGGCATCCTGTTATTTATCCTTATGCTGCCGATCATATTCCTGATGGTGGCAGTTGCGATATTGAGCGCTTTGGTCGCCGCGGCGCTATCGCAGGTATCAGTATATTTAATGATGTTCTTCATCGGGCTGCTTATACTGGCAATACTGCTCGGCGTTTTGATACTGCTGTTCATATCGATGCCGGTGGCAGTTTACTTCAGGTATTATTCGCTTGATTTCCTAAAAGAAATGGACAATACTGCTGTAGTTTATTAAACATTTATTATGTTTTTTAATGCAGTTTTATCGTTTTTGATTTTAGTCATGTGCTAATGGCCAGTAGTACTTTTTAATATTAGATCTAGCACTTGACATGAGAAGTGTCAGTTACATTTTGTTTGCTGACAGGAAAAAACTTAAAAGAAGTATGCTATGTACATTAAACATAAAAATTACGGAAAAGGACACATAGAGTTTTGGTGTTATATTTTTACACTCTACACTCTAAGCATTATCCGGGATATAAACTCAAAACATGCACAGGAAATATATTCTTACTTTTCAAGTTTTTCCAGGTCCTTATGCTTGTAGATATCCATGCATCTGTGTGAGCAGAAACTCCTGCCCCCGTACTTCTCAACCTTCTTACCCGCCAAAGGCTTTTTACAGGTTGCGCACTCTTTAGCTCCGAATAAGCCTCCGAACATATGATGAATCACCATTAAATATATAGCACTATTAGAACATAAAACCGACGTGGTTAGTACTGATGCTCACAAAAAGAATTATCCCGTGCCTTGATGTAACGTTCGGCCCAGGCGGAGGGTGTGTCGTAAAGGGCGTAGAGTTCGTCAACCTGCGTAACGCGGGCGACCCGGTGGAACTGGCTCGCCGCTATAACGAGCAGGGCGCCGATGAACTCGTGTTTTTGGATATAACCGCTTCTCACGAGGGCAGGGCGACAATGATCGATGTCATTGAGCGGACCGCGAACGAAGTGTTCATACCGATGACCGTCGGCGGCGGAATAAAGACCATAGACGACATCCGAAATATTCTCCGCGCGGGCGCCGATAAGATCACTGTCAACACTACTGCAGTGAAGGACCCGCAGTTCATCAAGAAGTCATCCGACCTGTTCGGTTCCCAGTGTATCGTGACGGCCATTGACTGCAGGAGCAACACGAACATAGACGACCCTAAAGCCGTTAATATCCTGGAGAGAAAGGATGGCGTCCCCGTATGGTATGAGGTCGTCATCTACGGCGGCAGGACTCCTACGGGCATCGACGCGGTAGAGTGGGCAAAGACCGTAGAGGAACTCGGCAGCGGCGAGATAATGCTCACAAGCATGGACGCGGACGGCACAAAGGACGGATACGACATTCCCATAACCCGTGCGATATCCCGCGCTGTAAGGATACCGATCATTGCTTCGGGCGGTGCCGGCAACGTCGATCATATGTACGATGCTTTCGAGAAAGCAGAGGCAGACGCGGCGCTGGCTGCCAGCATTTTCCACTTCGGCGAATACACTATCGGCGAGGTCAAAGAGATATTAAGAGGGAGAGGCATCCCTGTAAGGCTGTGAGCATATGGAGATAAGCGAGTTCCAGCGGCTGATGAAAGACCTTTATTCCGAGAACGATAAGACCCGCGGCATGGAAAAGACCATGCTCTGGTTCTTCGAGGAAGTGGGCGAGCTCGCCGAGGCCTTGAGGAAAGAGGATAAAAGGGAGATAGAGCATGAGATGGCCGACGTGTTCGCATGGATGGTGTCAATTGCCAACATGCTTGATATAGACGTTGAAAAGGCATGCCTGTCAAAATACCCGATGAAATGCCCCCGCTGCGGCCAGATACCCTGTACTTGCAATAAATAGGACATGCATTTTACAGGGATATAATTTAATTTTTGTTTTTATCGCTTAATGCAATAGCCATTATTTTACTCTTCTGAATCTAATGCGGGTTTACTATTTTTCCATGTCATTGTAAAATGTATATGATGAGGTCGAGATCAACTGCTGATAGGGAGGGGTCGCTGGGCGTCTTAGACCTTGTAGGACTGGGAGTCGGCGGTACCATAGGTTCGGGTATATTCGTCGTACCGGCTGTCGCGGCACAGATGGCCGGACCAAGCTCTCTGCTTTCATGGGTATTATGCTCGATATCTTTCGGGGCAGTGTTAGCGTGCCTTACACTGTTATCGACAAAATACGCTATCAGCGGCGCGTTTTATACATTATTCTTTAAGGCCTTTGACAGGCGCCTTGCAAGGCTCATCATTCTCGACTATGTGATATCCGGCATTTTTGGCATGGCTACGATAGCAGCTGCGATAGGGGAGAACGTGTCTGTCTCATTTATCAATGAAAATATATTTCTTATAGGCATTATCATCCTGTTCGGTCTCATAAATCTCCTGGGTATTGTCATCTCCGCATGGGTCGAGGATGTATTGACCGCTTTGAAGATATTGCCGCTGATACTTGTTTCAATATTGCTGCTGCCTTTTATCGATACGGGGAATTTTACTCCGTTCGCGCCTGCAGGCAACCTTGCTTTTCTCGGCAGCGCCGTCATAGTATACTGGTGTTATACAGGTTTCGAGGTATCTGCGATACCGTCCGGGTCAGTAAAAGACCCGAAGAAAAACGTCCCGTTATCTCTTATGCTTGTCTTTATCATAGTCACGCTGATATACTTCATCGTAAACTTCGTGCTGATAGGCAGCGCCGGCGCGGAGTCTGTCGCGTCGACATATTACCCCTTATCTTACGTGATGGAACGATTTTACGCAGGATCCGGTATATTTGTTCTCGCCATAGCTCTTATCGCAATGCTCTCAGCCCTTAACGCTTATCTGCTCGGGACTGCGACAGTGTTGAAAAGTTTCGCGGCCGGTATAGGATCTTACTTATCAAAAGAAAGTAATAACGGAGTCCCTTATTACGCCATAATAACATGTACCGCTTTGGGTGCCGGGCTTATTTTTTTCTCAAACTATTTCGTACTTCTTGCCAGCATATCTGTCATCATGACCTTGATACCTTACATCTTTTTGTGCTGGGCCGCATTCAGGACATTTAAAGGGCCGGGAATAAGGATAATAGCAATTATAGGAATTCTTTCCAGTATCGCTGTTCTTGTATTTTCCTTTTTGGTCCCGTCATTGCCTTGAGGATCTATAATTTTTCAACACTCTATATCGTCTTTGACCATCATGTTTTTAAAATCCCGGAACTATTCAGATACAATGTCCGATTCGATGGCTTCCAGGGCTGTAAAGAATACGAGTAAAAGTATTAAGGAGCTTCTATTCTCGCCGTTTGATATTATCTTTTTACTTCGGGCTTACTTTGTAACGTCCCTGAGACTGAAAAGCGACGACGGCAGGATATTAGAGATGCAGAGGCTAAAGCCGTTCTATCGCGGCACAAGACTGCTGACCGGGATGGGGCTGATACTTATCGCGGCCGCTTTCTTGCTTCCGTTCAGCGTGATCTTTGTCGGCATGGATGGTTTCTGGAAACTCCTTATCGCATACATGGCCGTATTTTTCATCTTCTCTATCGCAGGGATAGTCCTCGAAGCGGCGCTGGACGCCGTATTCGCTTTAATGTATGTGCACAAGTTTTCTTTTACTACGGCCGTAAGCAAATTCATTAATTATACGAGATCCAACCCGGGCGATTCTGTAAAATATATGGGCGTTAAACTCCTGCTGGACATCTCGTTCATGACAGTGATATTAGGGCTTTTCATGCCGATGATGATAGAAGCGATAATAGTGATGCTAAAGATCACTGCAGAAGTACAGGCAGGGACCGCGGATGTCGGATCAATTGCCTTTTCAGGACTGGCGATAGTCACGATCCTTGGCGCGCTGGCTTTCCTATCCTCAATGATATTGTCGGTGCCTATATCGGCATTTTACGGGTACTATACGGAAAATGCCGTGAAAGATATGATGCCGATTATTATTAGAAAGTGTTAAGGGGATAGCTCAGGTAATTTATTTTTTATCGTATCTACGATCTTCCCGTGTACCTCGTCAGGTTTCCCTGATGCATCTATGACCGCAGCGTTAGGCTTTTCTCCTATCTTTAAAAAGATCTCCCTGACCTTGATCAGGTAGTTCTCGCTTTCGAAATGATCTAAAGCGCTTTTCCTGTTATTAACTATCCTTGAGATGCTGTTCTTTGGATCGATGTCCAGCACGATAATGAGGTCGGGCACCGGCGAGAACTTTTCATTCTCCTCCCTTATCTTTTCCGGATTCAGCCCTTTTGCCCCCTGGTATGCCATATTTGACTGATAATACCTGTCCATTATCACGACATCCCCTGATCTAAGCGCCGGAAGGATATTTTTCTCGACGTCCTCTTTACGGTCCAGCATGAACAGCCTCAGCTCTTCTTCCGGCCCGGGAAGCATATGTTCGGCCGCAAGCCTGTATATCTCTTTGCCGTACTGTCCCTGTGTCGGCTCTTTAAGATGTGCGACATTATGCCCCTCTTTTTCGAGCCATTCCTTTAGCATTTTTACCTGGGTTGACTTTCCTGCGCCGTCAATGCCTTCGATGCTGATCAAGTATCCTCTTATAGACCGGGTCATCCCATCTTCATTGACCTGATAAACTATAAAGGCATCTCTCCTAACTTATATTCATTATAATGAAAAAATATATCTATTAAATGCTTCATTATTAACAATAGAAATAATTATGACGGTAACGCTTTTTTGGAAACTTGCAGGATCTGCTATCATTATGACCGGATCGTTCATGGCTGTTTTTATCGATCCCGTTTATCCGCATAACAATAATGTCCATTTGATAAGCTATGTGGCCGGAATGGCCATGATAATAGGCACGTTCTCGCTTTGTTCTGCGATAAACAAGACATTCCTGCGTTCCGGGGGCCGCATGTCTTTCAAAATTATGCATATCTCCTTTCTATCATGCTGCTCAACAGGCTTTGCATTGATCCTTTCCGTGCATCTCTCTTTAAATTTTTATCCGGTGTTCATTATCTCGCTTTTACTGTTATTGATCTCGGGGCTTTCCACGCTATCTTTTCATTCTAAGGCGGGTGATTGACTTGGTAAGTCTGGTGGAAATGATCATACCCGTATTAGCATTATCCTGCATACTTGTCTTCTATCGAAATTACCAGCATACTGGCAACAATATTTTCAAGTATTTTCTCTTATCGGTCACTTTTCTATCAATACCTGCGATGTTACCTGTTTTATCGATATTCTATCCTCTATCCGAAATGTTAAGTTACACCATTTTATGCATGAGCATGATCTTATGCGGCGCTTCGATGTTCGCAGCTTCGGAGTGGATCAGGTATGTTTTTCAAGGAGCGGGGGAAGATGACATCCTATAAAATGATCGTCGAGTCGGTAAGGTCTATAGACGGATATGCCGGCATGGCAATATATAATGGCGCAGAAGAAATTTTTATCGAAGGCATGCCACCTGAACTTGTCTTGGGCATGATGCGCCTGTATGGTGATATTCCAGGTGTCATGAAAGGCACTTTGAATAAAATGTCTGCCTACATTAAGGGATACTCTATACATGTGTCATGTGTCGACGGCTTGTTAATACTCGTTCGAGTATCCGGCATGGATAATGATATACCGGGGATAGCTCCCTGTGAAGCGGATTTTATCGACCCGGAGCCTCTGCCTGCGCTGCCATCCCGGGAAAAGGCTGCTATGGAAGCTGAAGAGTTACTGAAAAAGCTTAAAATGATATAATGCCCGGATCTTGTATTATTGATCTATGTAAACTATTTATACTCCTTCGACCATTTATGCTTCCCACCATAACTTACAATAAACAATACTTTTCGCTCTTTAATGCCCTTTTTTGAGCATCATTGTTTTATTCCATTAAAAAGTAAATTTTTGTAATTTCTGAATTTTCAAAAAATTTAAATACTTGTCAGGTATCTAAGCAATAGATGACCAAAACGTACTCTGACATACTCAAGGAAAGAGATGCTATACTAAGCACTTTCGAGGCGTTGTTCAAGGTCCGTGGTCTCGGGCCCCTGCACGGCAGGGTGTTCGGAGCCATCATGCTCTCAGTGGATGCGCTGACACAGGATGAGATCGGCGAATTCACGGGATATTCGGTACCGGCAGTCAGCTCGGCACTGGATGACCTTGTCAGGGTAGGTCTTGTCTACAAGCAAAAGAGGCAGGATAGCCGGAAAAACTATTATTCTAGCAAAGCAGACCTTGACGAGATCATGAAAATGATCCTGAAGACTATACACGACGACTATGTAATGGTGGTCCTGAACAGGCTGGAGACCAGCAAGAATAACATGGCCGCCATTGACGAGCCTTTCGCACAGGGGCACATCGAGATAGTGCAGAACTACGAGAAAGAGCTCAGAGATTTAGAATTATATCTTAAAAGATTATTGGAAGTCCCACTGGAGGAAAAAAAGTGATAACCGTTAACAGATTCAAGTGCGGTTACTGCGGGGCATGCGTAAGCGTGTGCCCGAAGAACGCCATTGACCTGGTAGAGACGTTCATCGAGATCGATGAGAACTGCAGCAACTGCAGCATATGTACGAAGATTTGCCCGATGGGCGCGCTGGAGCTGGTGGAAGATGAAGAGTGAGTATGACGTAATAGTCATAGGCGCCGGCCCGGCAGGATCACAGGCTGCACGCGCAGCGGCATCCGAAGGACTGGACGTCCTTCTTATAGAAAAGAGGCAAGAGATAGGCGACCCGGTCAGGTGTGCAGAAGGCGTGGGCAAAGAGGGCATATCAAAATTCATAGAGCCGGACCAGAGATGGATATGCGCCGAAGTGACCGGCTCCAGGATATACTCTCCGGACGGCACAATGGTTGAATTAGCCGAGAAACACTCCGGTAACGAAGTAGGCTATGTCCTCGAGAGAAAGATATTCGACCGCGAGATCGCAAAGCTCGCCGCAAAGGCAGGCGCAGAGGTTCAGGTCAAGACCCAGGCAAGAGGGCTCATCATCGAGAACGGCTACGTCAAAGGCATAAAAGGGATGTACCGTGGCACAGAGTTCGAGGCCCGCGCTAAAGTCGTAGTTGGTGCAGACGGTGTCGAGTCAAGAGTCGGAAGATGGGCCGGTATAAACACCGCCCTGAAGCCGAAGGACATCGAGACCTGCGCACAGTTCCTTATCACTGACATCGACATAGACCCGACATACTGCGAATTCTACATAGGCAGCAAGTATGCGCCGGGCGGATATGTATGGGTATTCCCGAAAGGCAAGAGGGAAGCGAATGTCGGAATGGGCATGCTCGGAAGCCACTTTAAGGGCAAGCACCCGATAGAGTATATCAGGGAGTTCGCAGAGTGGAAGTTCCCCGAAGGCAAGATCATCGAGACCGTCGTAGGTGCGGTTCCTGTAAGCGGAATGCTGCCGAAGCTCTCCGTTAATGGACTGGTGTTAGTGGGAGATGCAGGGCATGTATCTGACCCGATCACTGGCGGAGGTATCATAAACGCTTTAGAGAGCGGTGACATAGCCGGAAAGGTCATAGCGGAATGCATAAAGGCCGGGGACGTGTCTCAGGCTAAACTCTCGAAGTATGATCATGAGGCGAGGGAAAAGCTGGGCAAGATGCTTGACCGCAACTATAAGGTCAAGGAAGTCGTGACCGGCGTTAGCGACAATACCATGAACGCGGTGGCGCACTCGCTGCAGGGTGTAAGCTTTGATGATATTTCGATACCGAAGCTTTTGACTGAGGTAGTTAAGCGCAACCCGATGGTATTAAAAGAACTTGTAGGGCTCTTCTGAGTTCCTACAATACTACTATTTTTCACCACTAAGTACACGAGGGTTACTAAGGTACACTAGCTTAACCACTAAGTACACGAGGGTTACTAAGGTACACTAGCTTAACCACTAAGTACACGAGGGTTACTAAGGTACACTAGCTTAACCACTAAGTACACGAGGGTTACTAAGGTACACTAGCTTAACCACTAAGTACACGAGGGTTACTAAGGTACACTAGCTTAACCACTAAGTACACGAGGGTTACTAAGGTACACTAGCTTAACCACTAAGTACACGAGGGTTACTAAGGTACACTAGCTTAACCACTAAGTACACGAGGGCAACCAGGGTACACTATTTTTTTATTATTTTCGGTTTGGTCATTGTTAATGTTTAAGACTTTATCTCATAATTTTGCATATAATAATGATTATTTGGTGATTGATCATGGATTTCGATGAGAAACATTCCGGTAAAAGGCTTGTTGAAAATGTTCTTAGTGAGAGAAAAGCACGAGAGTATCGTCCTATCCCTGAGGGGACTGAAAGAATAGTGAAAGAAGTTATTGATGCTTGTTTTAGTGTACATTCTGAAACAGGGACGGGTTTGCTGGAAAGTGTTTATGAGGATTGTCTTTTTGAGGAGTTAAGGTTACGGGGGATATTTTCGGAATCTCAGGTCGATATTCCTTTAAACTATAAGGGTGTTAGGATAGGGTCCAGATTAAGGCTGGATTTACTGGTCGAGAATCAGATCATTGTTGAAATCAAGTCTATTGAGTCTATATTACCTGTCCATAAATCACAATTGATAACCTACCTGAAGTTATCCGGTAACAGGATAGGGCTAATAGTGAATTTTAACACTCCACATCTCAGGGATGGCATTTCTCGGATAGTCTACTAACTTTAAAAATACTATCCTATCTTTTTTAAAAAAATTTGTGTTCCTTTGTTGCCCTTGTGTACTTTGTGGTTAGGCTTGTGTTCCTTTGTTGCCCTTGTGTACTTTGTGGTTAGGCTTGTGTTCCTTTGTTGCCCTTGTGTACTTTGTGGTTAGGCTTGTGTTCCTTTGTTGCCCTTGTGTACTTTGTGGTTAGGCTTGTGTTCCTTTGTTGCCCTTGTGTACTTTGTGGTGAAATATAGTGTTTCTTAGTTGCCTTAGTGGTGAGATAAGGGGAATATCCTTTATCAATTAAATGTTTAACATGTCAAAAATAATCTCAAAGCGTTTATCTTAATGTGGATCAAATAATGTATGCTATTAACAATTAACGGAAGAATTTATTTTCATTGACGGTCATTACATTATCCGCATATAATTTACTAAAGAAGGATCCGATATGTCTAACGTAAAGAAATTATTCATTATACTGATAGCCTCGGCCCTCCTGCTTTCTGCATCGGTCTCGATGGCATCCGCCAGCAGTAATGCAGTCACTCATGAGCAGGAGCCGGACATCACAGTCATGATGGGCGCGACCGGCGGGAAGATCTCCGGCGCCAGCGTCTACATCGATGACGTGCTCGCAGGCAAGACCGACTCGAATGGTAACTTCACCTTTGAACAGGCACCGACGGCAGGAAACCATACTATAAAGATCGCAAAGAAAGGTATCGAGGATATTGTGGAGACAGTAGACTTCGCGCACAAGCCGGTCGTCCTTAAGGCAGTGCCTGATTACCCATGTAAGAACATCACCGTATCCGTCACTGACAAGAACACTAAGCACGGCGTCGAGGGCGTCTCGGTAATGTTCGGCGACTTTGTCGCGGGCCAGACTGACGCGAACGGCGAGCTTAAGCTGGACAACTTCCCGCCAGGACTGTATCTAATTAAGTTCAAGGCAGAAGGTTACAAAGACTCTACGGGCCTGCTGATAGTATACAAGGACATGACCTGGAAGTATGTGCTTACACCCGGCATGAGTGCGGCAGAACCCGCATCAGGGCATTAAAAGGGTAAATAATCCTTTTTAATTTTTTGATTTTTCTCTAGGATAAAAAACTATGTTTTCACATTAGTATCATGAATATTTTCAACATGGTGTCATGCAGAAGTTAAATACTACTTTATGAAATTAAGTTTATGGAGTGATAACATAGTATTTAAGGATAGACCCATTAATAGCATTAATCAGGGAGAGTTTTCGTTAATGGAAGTCAGGATCAGGGTATATCGTGGTGAAAAATATCTATGTGCAGAAGGTATGGATGCAGATATTTTTACTCAGGGTAAAAATCTGGAAGAACTGATGCATAACATTATCGAAGCTATCGAATGCTATTATGATGTATCGATAAAAGATGTCACCATAATAACCGAATACAAGGCTGGTACTTTTGCCGAGACTGCCAGTTGTTAGCGGGTATGATGCTGTCAGGCTACTGGAAAAGATCGGGTATCAAAAAGTAAGGCAAAAGGGAAGTCATCTGACACTTAAGAAACTGACCGTGACAGGCGAACATTCGATACAGGTGCCCTTACACGATGAACTTGATAAAGGGACTTTAAACAGTATCCTGACAAGAGTATCGGAGCGTAATATCGTTGAAAAAGAAAAACTGGTCGAATTATTGTCCGGCAATTGATTTTTCAACAAGATAAGAAAGGCTAAATATTTTTAGGATATTTTAATTCTCGCAAAGATGGTCAATGTTTTTAATCTATTAGACGAACGGATACAGGAAGCTCTTTCTAAGCTCGGTATGACTACTCCGACGGACACGCAGGAGAGGGCCATCCCTGTCATACTGAACAACAAGAACACTCTTGTCATAGCTCCCACGGGTACTGGCAAGACCGAGTCTGCCATGCTGCCCGTGATGAACGATATTTTAAAAATGTCCGGCGATGACCGTGCCGGCATCAAGGCGATTTACATCACGCCTCTCAGGGCGCTCAACAGGGACATGCTGAAGAGGCTTAACTGGTGGTCGAAAGAGCTGGATATTTCAATAAGTGTGCGCCACGGCGATACGACACAGCATGAGCGCAGGAAGCAGGTGCTCAAGCCGCCCGAAGTACTGATCACCACGCCCGAAACATTACAGGCCATGCTCGTCGGCCCGAGAATGAAGCACAACCTTCGCTCACTCGCATACGTCGTGGTCGACGAAGTCCACGACCTGGCTTCTTCAAAGAGGGGTACGCAGCTTTCGATAGGGCTGGAGAGGCTGGCCAAATTCTCGAAGTTCAAGAGGATAGGGTTATCAGCTACAGTCGGCAGCCCGGAAGAAGTGGCGAAATTCCTCGCAGGGACTGAAAGGGACGTTAAGATAGTAGAGGTATCCATCGCTAAATCGCTCGATTTCCACGTCACACAGCCCGAAGTCAACCATAGCGACAAGCAAATGGCAAGAAAGCTGCTGACAGACCCGGATATCGCGGCGCAGATCCGGATAATGATAGATATCATAGATAAGAACAAGTCCACGCTGATGTTCGTCAACACCAGGCAGTCGGCCGAGGCAATCAGCGCCCGGTTTAAGAAGCTGGAAGAGAATATCGCGGTGCATCACGGCTCTCTTTCAAAGGATGCCCGGATAGAGGCGGAGGACTCTTTCAAGGAAGGCCGTGTCAAAGCTCTTGTATGCACGTCCTCCATGGAATTAGGCATCGACATAGGCGACATCGACCATGTCATCCAGTACATGTCCCCTCGTGAGGTCTCAAGGCTTTTACAGCGTGTCGGAAGGGCAGGACACCGAATAGGCGAGACATCCACAGGAACTATCATCACTATAAACGAAGACGACTCGGCGGAGGCATGGGCTATCGCTCGCCGCGCCCACGAAGGCGAGATCGAGCGGATGGACCTTCACACAAAATCCTACGACGCCCTTGCAAACCAGATATGCGCCATGGCGCTCGAATACGGCGACATCAGTTCCGAAGAAGTACTGAGCATCGTAAGAAAGGCGTATCCATACAGGGATCTATCCAGAAAGGAATTCGACGATGTCTGCAAACAGCTTATGGAAGAGCGGCTTATCTTCGTAAACCCCGAAAACGGCATGATAAACAAGAAAGGCAAGACCAGAGAGTACATCTTCGAAAACCTTTCCATGATACCCGACGAAAAGCGGTATGACGTATACGACGTCATCAGCGGACGCCAGATAGGGACTCTTGACGAGGCATTCGTCATTAACTTTGCAGAATTAGGCTCGATATTCATCACTAAAGGCGAGATGTGGCGCATAGTGGAAGTCACCGAGGACCGTGTCAAGGTCGAGCCCATAGAGAACCCGCAGGGTGAAGTGCCGTCCTGGACGGGCGAAGAGATACCGGTGCCTTTCAACGTGGCAATGGAAGTCGGCGCTATAAGAAGGATCGTCGAGGAGATGCCCGACGCCTCTGTGAAAGAGGCTGTGGATAAAATAATGTCGGCTTACCCGACCGATGAGTACACCGCCCGAAAATTCGTCGAATATGTCAGAAAGCAGATAGCTGATAATTTCCCTGTGCCTACTGACAAAAAGGTCGTCGTCGAGGATGAGGATAAGACCATAATGATCAACGCCTGTTTCGGGCATAAGGTCAACGAGACGCTGGGGAGGGTCATAACCGCATTGCTCGCGTCAAAGTTCGGCAGCGGCGTTGCGATGGAGATCGACCCATACAGGATAAAGCTTGAACTGCCGCGGCGCATACGAGCGACTGACATCGTCAAGATGATAAAGGACCTCGAACCCATATATGTAGAGCCTATCATTGAAAAGACACTCAAGAACACGATACTTTTAAAATGGAAGATGGTGCACGTCGCCAGGAAGTTCGGCGCGTTATCCAAAGATGTGGACTACGAGCGCATTTCCATGGAAAAACTTCTGAAGGTCTTCGAAGGCACACCGATGTACGAGGAGGCTGTCCGCGAAATATTCCACGATAAGCTGGACATCGACATGACCAAGATGGTGCTCGAAAAGATCAGGAGAGAAGAGATCAAGCTTATACCGGGACGATTAAGCCCTATCGGTAATGCGGGCTTCACCGGTGGAAGAGAGCTGATGGCGCCAGAGACTGCAGACCGTTCCATTATAATGGCGCTAAAGGACCGGATAATGAACGACCACGTCCTACTGTTCTGTCTTACGTGCCAGAAATATTCCGCAAAGAAAAAGGTCATGAACGTCGACGAGTCTCCGGAGTGCCCGATCTGCGGCTCAAAGATGATCGCTGCGTTAAAGCCATGGGAAAAGGACGAGATGGAACTTGTGAAGAAAGCCGCGACTTTAAAATCAGAGGAAGACCGGACAAAAGTTAAAAGGGTATACCGGAACGCGAACCTTGTGCTGTCTCACGGTAAGACCGCTGTGATAGCGCTGGCTTCCCGGGGCATAGGGCCGGATACGGCATCCCGTGTCATTAGAAAGCTGCGGGATGACGAAGAAGACTTTTACAGGGATATTCTAAGGGCCGAAAGGGATTACGTAAGAACAAAACGCTTCTGGGTTTGAAAAATATGGCTATTCTTTTTTGAGCTTTTTTAATTGTTCCTGTCGGATGGCAGGTAGGCACGTAACCTCACAAAAACACAGAACCACTAAATTTTTTTATATGATTTTTTAAGGTCTCTAAATCACAAAAAATCACTCACTAAACCACTAAGGCTCTAGTATCACCGTCAACGCTCTAACATCCCCAACGCCCGGCTCAACGCACTAACCTCTCTAAGTCACTAACGCTAAAACAAGACCCGAACATTCTCTAAAAACACTAAAATTTAATATCCCGGTTTGAGTACCCCTGATCACATCAAGGATTATATCGATCGTGAAACGTCAACCGTGCAATTAAAATTTCGTGCCCTTGGAGAATGTTCGGGTCTTGTTTTAGCGTTAGTGGATTAGAGCACTTCGAGCATTAAGCCGTGCATTTGGGACTTTTGAGCGTTGACGGTGATACTAGAGCCTTAGTGGTTTAGTGAGTAAACCTTAGGGTTTTCGTGACCTTAAAAAATCATATAAAAAAATTTGTGTTTTCGTGTTTTTGTGAGGTTACGTGCCTACCTGCCATCCGACAGGAACAACGTAAGAACATCGATCTGAAAAAGCAAAAAAGTGATAAATACAAACTATGACGTAGCATTAGTCACCGGCGGCACATTGCCGGATGATGCGTTATCGACCGCCATATCGGTTTGATTCACGGATTCTTTCATCGTCGTGTTATCTCCGGTCAAAGATCCCGTGTCATTCGAAGGCGGTACAGTTTCATTGACGCCAGGGCTGCTCGTGCATCCGCTGAGGGATATTGCTAGTGATACGATCAAAAGAATGCTTACTGCCAATAATCTCTTGTTCATTTAACTCCTCCTGATAAAGGCTTTCTCTACCATTCTATTTTTATTCAAATATTTATACAAAATCCAAAAAAAGAACAAGTAATGTGTAAGTAATCAAATAAAAAAACTGTTTTAAAACATATGGTTAATTAATAAGTATAAACGCTTCTTACGCTCTTTGAATCATACCAGCATGAACCTGAACCTGCCCAGTTTAGGCTGTTCAAAGACCTTATATCTCTTTGTACAATCCTCGTTACATAGCTCAACAATGCGGTGATATCTCTCAGGCTTGACTACAGTGTAGCTTCCGTATTCGACCTCTTCGTACGAGTCCTCCGGCTGAAAAACTATGACGTCCAGATAATCTGACGTGTAATAATCCCCGCTGCCGACGATAAGGAAACCTATCCTTACGTGGGTACGGTCGTCCGGCATAAAATAGTAAAATCTTTTCAGGCTGCCGTTGCCGTTCGGCAGGCTTCCGATCAGGTACTTACCTTTGCCTGCAGGGAGGTAAGTGTCTAGAGACATTACTATATAATTATTTTTATAAATATATAACACTTACTTATAATAATATCTCTTTATGTGCCAATTTTTAGCGGCTCGCAGACCTGTTTTAATGTAGCGATAGCCGATAACGCGGCCAGATAGCTCGTTTTCGGGTTAAAGCCCGATGGGACGTTCTCTACATGTGTCTTGAGCTCCCCGAACTCTCCTTTGACCTCTATCTCGTGTATATTTCTTTTAATGGTCGGGTCTACCACGACGTTCACTATAGTCCTGTCAAAACCGATACCAACAAGGCTTAAAGATGCCGCGACATTGACGTTTGCCGGGAACTCTTTTATCGCCACTGACGCCGGGCCGGTATAGATGGTCGTCGGCTCGGTGATCTTATCGATGTCGATGTTATTCTTAACTATGAACGGCGCGCCCCTGAGGCCTTCTCTCGGCTTACGTGTTGTTATCGTCACGGTGTCGATCCTTGCAATTGAGGCGGATTTCACTCCGTCGAGCCCGCATACTGCGCCGGACGGCACGTATATGCTGCAGTGGCAGTTCTTCGCGAGCGACCTTAGCCTTTCCAAAAGCTCTTTATCGGCAAGCGCTCCTACGCTCATTATCATGACGCTTCTGCCTGCGCCAAGGGCAGCTATTCCTACTTCTTTTACCGCGGCCTGTGAAGCGGCCTCCACTACGAAGTTGGATTCCTCCACAAGCTCTTTTAGCGGCAGCACCTTGGGCTTAGACTTTAAGGTGGCGGCAAAGCTCTTTGCCTCCTCCTCGTCCCTGTCCCATATCGCTTCCAGCTTTGCAGGTACGATGCCCGAATCAATTGCCCTGGCGATCTCCTTGCCTATGGCGCCTGTGCCGACTATACCGATCCTGAACATTCTTCTCGCAGGTCTCATATATCTTGATTGCTAAAATCATTTACGGTGTTAAAATGCTGACCGCTTATGAACTGGACAGGTTCCTGGAAGAAGACCTGGGCGAAGACGACGACTCTAACGGGATAGTTCCCGAAGTAAAAGCTTTTGGGAAGATCATTTGCAAAGAGGACGGAATACTGGCCGGAGCGCAGGAGGCGTGTCAGGTGTTCGGGCATCTGGGATTGAAGACTAAAAAGCTCATAGACGACGGCAGTAAGGTCAAAAAGGGCGACGTGCTGATCGAAGTGGGGGGTAATGCGGCGGACATGCTTCGAGGCGAGCGCCTGTCGCTGAACATTTTGGGCAGGATGAGCGGCATTGCCACGCTTACGGCAGAATGTGTGTCACTTGCAGGGGATGTGCGTATCGCCGCGACAAGAAAGACCACGCCCGGCCTCAGAAAGCTCGAGAAAAAGGCCGTTAAGCTCGGAGGCGGGGATACTCACAGGTATGACCTTTCGTCTGCTGTGATGATCAAGGATAACCATATTGCCATAATGGGCATCGAAAGGGCGATATCCGAGGCAAAAATGGTTGCAAGCTTCACCAAAAAGATCGAGATAGAGGTCGAGTCGCTGGAAGATGCCGAGAAGGCCGCAAAGCTCGGCGCGGACATCATCATGTTCGACAACATGGCGCCAGATGTTATCAAGGAAGGTGTCATGAGAGTCAATAAGATAAACCCGAAAGTTATAACGGAGGCCTCGGGCGGCATCACTATACATAACCTGGCGGATTATTCAAAGACCGGTGTTGATGTCATTTCACTGGGCGCACTGACAAGAGATGCCAAATGGCTCGATATAAGCATGGATATAACAATTTAATTAAGGACAACGAAATGATCGTGAAAGTAAACCACTAAGGCCACGAAGGTACACTAGACTGTTAACCACGAAGCGCACGAAGGCGAGTAAGGTACACTAGACTGTTAACCACGAAGCGCACGAAGGCGAGTAAGGTACACTAGACTGTTAACCACGAAGCGCACGAAGGCGA